>JAGVUH010000662.1 GCA_019136395.1 Gammaproteobacteria bacterium | reverse complement strand
AGGGCTGCTTCTTGCGCAGGTCCCAGGCAAACCCCGAGCCGCGGATCATGGGGCCGGTAAAGCCGAGTTGCAGGGCGCGCTCCGGCGACACCACGCCGATGCCCACCGTACGTTGCTTCCAGATGCGATTGTCGGTGAGCAGGGTCTCATACTCATCGACGTAGCCCGGAAAGCGATTGGTGAAATCCTCGATGAAATCCAGCAGCGAGCCTTGACGGGCCTCGTTGCGGCGCTTGAAGTCCGCCTCGCTATGCCACTTGCTCCGCTTCTCGAGATAGCGCGGCATCTGATCGGGAAGGTCACGGTAGACCCCGCCGGGACGGTAATAGGCGGCGTGCATCCGCGCCCCGGAGACCGCCTCGTAGCAGTCCATCAGGTCTTCACGCTCGCGGAAGCAATACAGGAACATGGTCATGGCGCCCACGTCCAGACCATGAGTGCCCAGCCAGAGCAGGTGATTCAACAGCCGGGTGATCTCGTCGAACAGGGTCCTAATGTACTGGGCCCTCACCGGCGCCTCGATACCTAGCAGCCGCTCGATGGCCCGGACATAACCATGCTCGTTGCACAGCATGGACATGTAGTCCAGGCGGTCCATGTAACCAATGCTCTGGTTGTAAGGCTTGGTTTCCGCCAGCTTCTCCGTGCCCCGGTGCAACAGACCGATGTGGGGGTCGGCACGGGCGATGACCTCGCCGTCCAATTCCAGCACCAGGCGCAACACGCCATGGGCGGCGGGATGCTGGGGACCGAAATTCAGGGTGTAATTGCGTATCTCAGGCATGGACGCCGTCCCGCGCATCGTTGCCGAAGCGACTGTCGGAGCGAATCACGCGCGCCACCAGAACGCGCGGCTCGATGCTGACCGGCTCGTAGACCACGCGCCGCAGTTCCGGGTCATAGCGCATCTCCACATGGCCGGAGATGGGGAAGTCTTTGCGGAACGGATGACCGACGAACCCGTAGTCGGTGAGGATACGGCGCAGGTCCGGGTGACCGCGGTAAAGGATACCGAACAGGTCGAAGGCCTCCCGCTCGAACCAGTTGGCCACGCTCCACAGATCGACGACGGAATCCACCAGGGGCTCGGCGGCATCGAGGGGGACACGCACCCGCAGGCGACGGTTGTGGGTGACCGAGAGCAGATGATAGGCGGAGGCGAAGCGCCCAGGATCATCCGTGGCAAGGGCGCCACCACGATCCGCGCCCCGCCCGAAGCCAGTCGTGGAGGCCGACTCCGTTTCCCATTCCGCGCGACCGTAGGCGCTATAGTCCACGCCGCAGACATCGATGAGTTGTTCGAAGCGAAAATCCGGATGATCCCGCAGGGTCCGGGCACGCTCATGCCAGCCCTCAGCAGGCGTTATCAGCGTCAGTTCACCACAGGCGAACTCGAGCTGGTATTGGGTACCCTTAAAGTGCCGATCGATGGCCGCCGCAAGCGCATCCAAGCGGGCGTCCCCGGTTCGCGATTCCTGGTATGCCATAAGAGTTGTCGGATCAGCGGGCGATAGTGTTGGTACGGCGGATCTTGTTCTGCAACTGCAGGATGCCGTAAAGCAAGGCTTCAGCGGTGGGCGGGCAGCCGGGTATGTAGATATCTACCGGCACGATGCGGTCACAGCCGCGGACCACTGAATAGGAATAATGGTAATAGCCACCCCCATTGGCACAGGAACCCATGGAGATGACCCAGCGGGGCTCCGCCATCTGGTCATACACCTTGCGCAGGGCGGGTGCCATTTTATTGCAAAGGGTGCCGGCCACGATCATAACATCGGACTGGCGGGGGCTGGGTCGGAAGATGATGCCAAACCGGTCAAGGTCATAACGCGCGCCACCCGCCTGCATCATCTCCACCGCGCAGCAGGCAAGACCGAAGGTCATCGGCCACATGGACCCGGTACGGGCCCAATTGATGAGTTTGTCGGCGGTCGTGGTGATGATGCCCTGTTCGAGAATACCGGCTATTCCCATTCCAAGGCCCCCTTCTTCCATTCATAGATGAATCCCACCACCAAAATGGCGAGAAAGATGACCATAGCCAGAAGACCCACCACTCCCAGACCATCCAGGGCAACGGCCCAGGGAAAGAGGAAGGCGATCTCCAGATCAAAAATGATGAAGAGGATGGCGACGAGATAGTAGCGGACGTCGAACTTGAGACGGGCGCTCTCGAAGGCCTCAAAACCGCATTCGTAGGGAGAGTTCTTCTGACTGTCGGGACGCCGCTCGCCGAGGACGAAGCCGGCCACCATGGCGCCACCGCCCACCAGCAAGCCGATGATCATGAAGATCAGGATCGGAAGATAATTGTCTAACACCCCCCCTCCCCTTGCTATGTGATTGTTTTAGAGTGAGCCACGAGTGCAATGGCTAAAGTCTAGTGCAGCCCCTTGATCACTGTCAAGCGAAAGGCTGAATTACTTTTTTGTCAAATCAATAGGTTACTAATATACAGCGAAGGCTGAGGGCAATAAAAAAGGCAGATCGTCAGTGAGATCTGCCTCTTCTTCGAATGGTGCCGATGGCCGGACTCGAACCGGCACGGCTTGCGCCACTACCCCCTCAAGATAGCGTGTCTACCAATTTCACCACATCGGCTAAACGTTCAAAAATCAATTTTTTTCCTGGACCGGCGGGACCCCGGAGTCCTGAACTGCAGAAGTCGGCGCAGGGACCGCCTCAACCGGGGTTGGAGAGGAAACCGCCGGGCTCTCAACGGCTGGTATCTCCACAGCCGCCGGCACGGTAACCGGTTCAACACCCGGAACCTCCTGCTGCCGCGCCGGAGCTGCCGGGATCGGAGCGACAGGAACCTGATCAAGCTGGTCCATCAGGCCAACGGG
>JAGVUH010000014.1 GCA_019136395.1 Gammaproteobacteria bacterium | reverse complement strand
CGGCCATTGACCGGCCGACGCTGGGTGCCCTGGCCGACCTGCTGCGCGCCCCCGTCGTGCCCCAAGGCTGCGGGGTGGTGCGCGAATTGGCCCGCGTCCCGCATGGCGCCGAGCCCTGGCTACTGGAGTCAGCCGATCAGATGGCGCTGATCCGCCGCCTGGAGCAGGGCTTTCCCACGCTGGAAGCCGTGGGCTGCAAGGTCGGGATTGGGGTCGCCACGGGCGCGGACCAGGCATTCATCGGGGACTATGCGACGCTGGATGTGGAGCCCGATCGCAAGCTGCCCCTGGTGACCACCAAGGACATCCAGTCCGGCGAGGTGGTATGGCGCGGGCAGGGGGTCATCAATCCCTTCGCCGCGTCGGGCGGGTTGGTAGATCTTGAGCGGTATCCCCGCCTGCAACGTTACCTCATGGCCCGCCGGGCGGTAATCGCCGGGCGGCACTGTGCCCAGAAGGCCCCGGCCAACTGGTATCGGACGATTGATCGCATTACCCCCGCTCTGGCGACGACACCCAAGCTGCTGATCCCGGACATCAAGGGCGAGGCGCATGTCGTCTTTGAAGCGGGTGAACTGTATCCGCACCACAATCTCTATTACATCACCACGGCCGACTGGGACCTGCGGGCCTTGCAGGCGGTGCTGCTGTCCGCCGTCACGCGGCTGTTCGTGGCGACCTATTCCACTAAAATGCACGGGGGCTTTCTCCGTTTCCAGGCGCAGTACTTGCGCCGCATCCGACTGCCACGCTGGGCAGAGGTGCCGCCACTGCTGCGCCAAGCGTTGATCGCCGCGGCGGTGCGGCGTGATCTACCCGCCTGCAACCGGGCCACGGTCGAACTCTATGGCCTGAGCGATGAAGAATGCGCGGCCCTGGGCCTCAGGGGCGACTGAATGGCCCTCGCGCTGGTCGATTATGAACAGCAAGCCCGGGAAGCGGTAAAGGCCTTCTGGGGCAACCGCCAGGCAGCCCGGCTGAAGTAGATCGCGGCGGGCAAGGCAGATCAAGGGGAACGGAGCGGGGTGACCGCGGGTAAGAACATGGATGGCTTCCTGGCCTTGATTCACGACCTCATCCAGGCCAATGGTCTGGCCCAGGCCGAAATCCACCAGCAGCGGGCGATGCTGACCCTACCGGGCTATTTTCGCCCGACGAAGTTATGGGATCTCCTGGTCATGCATCACGGAGAACTGATCGCGGCCATTGAACTGAAAAGTCAGGTCGGGCCGTCGTTCGGCAATAACTTCAACAATCGGACGGAAGAAGCCATCGGCATTGCCCACGATCTGTGGACGGCCTATCGCGAGGGGGCCTTTGGCCAACAGCCGCGGCCCTTCGTCGGCTGGCTGATGATGGTGGAAGACGCGCCCGAATCACGCCGACCGGTGCGGGATACCTCGCCGCATTTTGCGGTGTTGCCGGAATTCAAGGGGGCGTCCTATCTGCAACGCTACGACTTGCTCTGTCAGCGACTGGTCCGGGAGCAGCTCTATACCGCCGCCACCCTGATTGCCGCCGAACGGGATGCCGTAGTCTTGGGGGACTATGCGCAACTGTCGCCGATGACGGGGCTGAAGGCATTTGTCGCGGCCCTGGCGGGTCATGTCGCGGCGAGTGCGGCACGGTTGGGTGAATAGAGCGCCGAGGCGGGACGGTAGGCGAGGGGCGCCTGGGTGGAGTCCATAACCGAGTTCTTATGAAATGAACCATGAACAGAATGAGTTGGAAGAACCTGGTCATAAAACCTCGCTCCCGTATCCATGGGGGAAAGTTTTTCTGTGGTTTGTTGGGTTAGTTGTCGTCGGCATCATTGTGGTTGAACCACCACCCGGCATCACAGGCGATTTTGGGACTCTTTATAAAGTATTCGTCGGCGGCTTGACGGGTGTTTTTTGGGGCCTGATCTATGCAATTTGCAAGTATTTCAGGAGATAACAACACTATGGAAGAAACAACTTGGGGAGAAATAGGGCTTGCTTCACGGGCCCCGAGGCGCCCGGTTCAGGCGCGCGGTGCTAGCCACCCGGGGCGGTGGGGAAGCTGATGGTCACGCCCAGCCCCGGCGAACCTGACGTGCCCCGCAGGCCATCGCCCAGTTCCAGCCGGGCCCCATGCAAGTCGGCGATACGGGCGACGATGGAGAGGCCAAGGCCGCTACCCGCGATTTCCTGGCCCGCCAGGCGGTGGAAACGCTTCAGGGCCAGGGCGCGCTGGTCGGGCGGGATGCCTGGGCCGCTGTCGCTGACGATCAGTTTGATCCGATCGCGGTCCTGGTCGATGGCGACCAACACCTGACCGCCGGGCGGGGTATAGCGCAGGGCGTTGTCCACCAGGTTGCGCAGCAGGGTGCGTAGCAGCTCGGTGTTGCCCGCCACCACCTGGTCGCTCCCGTCCTCGAGCTCCAGCCGGATGTCCCTGGCCAGGGCGGTGCCGGCCTGGTCGGCGCAGACCTCGGCGGCGAGCGCGTCCAGATGGACCGGCGCGGTGGTCAAGGGGGCGGTCGGATCGAGACGGGCCAGGGTCAACAACTGCTCGACCAGGTGGCCGGCCCGCCGACTGCTGGCGGTGATCAGGGCCAGGGCATGGTCCCGCTCGGCGGCGTCGCGGGCGCGGGTCGCCACCTGGGCCTGAATCGCCAGGGCGGCCAGGGGGGTGCGCAGTTCGTGCGCGGCATCGGCGGTGAAGCGCCGTTCATTGTCCAGGGCACCAGCAGGGGCCGCAACTCCGTGGGCGCCGCGCTGGGGGTGATGGGTAGCAGATTCTGCGGCTCCCGCTGGGCTACCTGGGCGGCGATGGCGGCGACGGGGGCCAGCCCCTGGCGGATGGCGAACCAGATCCAGCCCGCCAGGAGGGGTAGCCCGAGGAGGGCGGGGACCAGGAGCCGGCGGGCGATGTCGCCAGCGAGCTCCTGGCGCACCTCGTGGTCCTCCGCCACCACCGCCCGCAGGTCTTGTTCCTCGTCCCACTGGCTGAAATAGCGCCAGCGTCGGCCTTCCCGGTCCTGGCTCTCGGAGAAGCCCGTCTGGTTGGTCAGCGGGTCCCGGGGGGCATGGCGGGAGCGCAGCAGCAGATAGCCATCCTCGTTCCAGAGCTGGAAGAGGACCTTCTTCTGATACTTATGGAAATCCCCCGGCAGGTGGGCGATCTCGTCGTCATCGTCGTACTCGCTGGCCAGGGCCAGCAGCAGTTGCGCCACCTGGACCAGGTTGGCGTCAAAGATCTCGTCGATCTCGTGATGAGCATCCTGGTAAGAGAGCGCCAGGGCCGCGGCCCAGCCCAGGGTGACGCCGGTCAACAGCAGGCCTAGCAGCCGTCGTCGCAGGGAGAACCAGCGGGTGCCAGGGGCATGAAAGTCACGGCCAGGTCTCTCCTGATCGGAGGCGTGGCGCGATCCCTCGGGAGGGTTAGCGGGCTCGCCAGCAGTGGCAGCGCTGGGGGAAGCACCCGTGGCGGCATTGCCGGCAGAAGCACCCGTGGCGGAAGCGCCGGGGGGAGCCCCAGCGTGTTCCTGGGGGGAAGCGGCACGCCTCCTCATGGCTTGGGCATCAGATAGCCGATGCCGCGCAGGGTGCGAATGCGCTCGGCGCCGAGCTTGCGGCGGAGGTGGTGGACATGGACCTCGATGGCATTACTCTCCGGTTCATCCTGCCAGCCATAGAGGGCCGCCTCGAGTTGGGCGCGGGTCTGGGCCCGACCGGCATGTTCCGCCAGGGTCAGGAGCAAGGAAAATTCCCGACCGGAGAGTTCCACCGGCTCCCCGCCCAGGCGGGCCAGCCGCGCCGCCGGGTCGATCTCCAGGTCGCCCAGGCGGAGGAGGGGGCTGGCATGGCCAGCGGAGCGCCGGGCCAGGGCCCGGGCGCGGGCCGCCAGCTCGTCGATGTCGATGGGCTTCACCAGGTAGTCGTCGGCGCCGGCATCCAGGCCCTGCACCTTGTCATCGGTGGCGTCCCGGGCGGTAAGGATCAGGACCGGCAGGGTCTGACCGCGGCGGCGCAAGCGCCGCAGCACCTCCATGCCCGTCAGGCGCGGCAGGCCCAGATCGAGCACCAGCAGGTCGAAGTCCTCGGTCTTGAGGGCCAGATCCGCCGCCTCGCCGTCCCGTACCCAGTCCACCGTATGTCCGGCCTGGCGCAGGCCGACGCCGAGCCCGTCGCCCAGGTGGGGATCGTCTTCAGCCAGCAGGATACGCATAGGATTGTTCCCCATCACCAAATCAATCTTC
>JAGVUH010000017.1 GCA_019136395.1 Gammaproteobacteria bacterium | reverse complement strand
GACCAGGATGGCATGATGGAAGGGGATTTTGTCGACAACGATAAGCTCAACGTTGTCTACCGTCATGTCACTCCAACTGACACGGTGATTGGTGTCGGCTCCATGAACCGCAAGTAACAGCGGCATTAAGGGCACACTAACCCGACAGTGGCCGCTCTAAGGTGATTTCCGGAAAATCTCACACCGCACAAGCAGGTTCGATAAGGATGTCCCACTTGGGGAGAGCTGGGTTGCGTTTCAGTCGCGCCTCGACCGACTGCATAGCGTCTTTCGACAGTGAGATGCCTTTGTCGTAGACCTTGCGATTCATCTCGACCAGCGGGTGGAGACCCTTCCACGTCATGCTCTTGGCCCACTCCAGCATGGTCTGGGCGTCGACCAGTTTAGTCCCGTTCCAGTGCTTTTCGAGAATCCCCCAGCAGCGCTCGATCGGATTGTATTTGCTGTGGTATGGCGGGTAATACAACAATTGAATCGGTTTGCCGATGTGGTCGGCGAAGTCCACCATCCGTTTGAGAAACTGGGTGCGCCGGCCATTGCTTTCCGGCCCGTTGTCGGCCTTGATCTGGAGCAGGGTCACACCGTCGCGGCGCTCGGGCGCCTGCTGCTCCCACCACGCGAAGAGGTTGTCTACAATGAAGTCGCTGGTCTTGGCAGAATCGCCGAAGGCCACATGCAGGGCGCCGCTGTCTTCATCCACCACGCCGAACGGCGTGTATTTCTCCTGGCAGCCCATGTCGTGGTCGGCGGCCTGGGTGTCACCGCGCGTGCGACCGCCGCGCGAATAGTCGCCAATCTTCACCGTCGCCTTGCAGTCCATGCTCACGCGCAGGACCCCACCTCCTTGTGCCGCCTCATCTTTGGACCGGATGTTGGCGAAGATGGCGTTGGTTTCGACAATTTTTTTGAGGCTTGGCCTTGAGCACCGGACGCAGCCGGTAACCGTTGCGGTTCAACACGGCGGCCATGGTGCTGGGGGACGGTAGGTCCGCGTCCGCCACCCCTCGCGCCCGTAACTGGTTAATGGCCTCCGCCGCGGTCAGTCGGGTGAAGGTGATCGTACTGCGAAATGTCGGGTCTTGCTGCGCATGGGATTCGGCCAACTCCCATAACACCGTCGCCGCCTCTGGGTGCTTCTCTTCCCATAATTTGTCGCCCGCAAAGGCCGACTGCGCACTCAAGCAGACGATCCCCGTGCGCTGCTCGTGCAACCCCAGTTCGACCGCCTGGCGGCTCCAACCAAACACCGCTTCGGCCTGCCTAGGGCTACCGGCGCAGTACTTCAAAGCCATCGCCGCCTGGAACGTGCGTCGCTCGGCCCCTAACATTTTCGACGCGGCGAGTCTGAGGTCGTCTCGGTGCCCGTCATCAAGAGCAGGCAGCTTGGTCGAAGCAGTATTCACGATCATGATGTTGGACTCATCGCGTTACAACCGAGCGCTACTATTGCATACAATGGTATAAAGTTCCTCGAAAATCTCCTAAGCGTTTAGGCGTCGACTGTCGGGTGATCTCACTGGGCTATTACCTCGCCAAGAACGCCCCCCCGCCCCTCTCCAGCGCCCTTCAGGTGTTCCCCGCGTAGGCGGGGATGAACCGTAGGGAAGCCAGTCCGCCCCGGCTGCGGTGGTGTGTTCCCCGCGTAGGCGGGGATGAACCCCCTTTTGGTTGCCCGGGAGCGCCGATGATCCCGTGTTCCCCACGTAGGCGGGGATGAACCGATGGTGCGCTTAATCCCATCCACGCCCAATATGTGTTCCCCGCGTAGGCGGGGATGAAGAGGCATCCCGCCTAGCCCACCGCCACCGGCAACTCCTCCCAACAGGTCGTGTAGCGGGGCGTCATCCGCCCCCGGCGCATCTGCCAGGGCTGCGCCAGCCCCTCCGCCAGGTAGCGCACGGTCCCCCGGCCCCAGCGGGTATTGATCCCGTCCATGACCGCCATCACCCGCTCCCGCCGGGCCTGGGTCTCGGGTCCCAGCCGCGTAAAGAGATCCCCCGTCACCGCCCCCACCGGCGCCAGGTCCAGCAGGACCACCCCCGCCTTCTTGTATTCGTAACCCTCCCGGTAGATGTGCCGCAGACCCACCCGGGCGGCCCGCAACAGCCGCGTGGTGTCCGCCGTGGGGATGGACAGGGGTACCGTGGCCCCGGGGTGATACTGGGGCGTATCGGGCTTGAAGGGGTTGGTGGCGATGAACACCTGGATCAGCCCCGCCTGAAGCCCCTCCCGGCGCAGCTTGGCCGCCGCCCGGGCGGTGTGGCTGGCCACCGCCTCACTGAGCATGTCAAAGCGCGTCACTGGGATGCCGAAACTGCGTGAGGCAATGATCTGTTGCCGGGGCGGCGGGGCCGCCTCCAGCGGCAGGCAGGAGATACCGTTCAGTTCCATGACCGTCTTGGCCAGGACGACGTTGAACTGGCGTTGAAGGGTCGGGACATCCGCCCGCATCAGTTGCGCCACGGTGGTGATGCCCTGCTGCTGGAGCCTGGCCGCCCAGCGCCGACCGATGCCCCAGACATCCTCTACCCCCAGTCCGGCGAAATAGCCCGCCTGCCGTTCCGCCGAGACCTCAAGCAGATTGCACACCCCCTCCACACGAAAATCCGGATGCTTCTTCGCCAGCCGGTTGGCCAGCTTCGCCAGGGTCTTGGTCGCCCCGATGCCCACCCCCACCGGCAGGCCGATCCACTGGAGCACCCGCGCACGCAGTTCCCGGCCCTGCTCGGTCAGGTCCCAGTGGTCAAAGCCGGCGAAGCGCAGAAAGGACTCGTCGATGGAGTAGATCTCCTGCTCCGGGCTGAACTGGCCGATGATCGTCATCAGCCGCCGGCTCATGTCGGCATAAAGGGTGTAGTTGGACGA
>JAGVUH010000657.1 GCA_019136395.1 Gammaproteobacteria bacterium | reverse complement strand
TGCGGCCCGGCATGTGCTTCACCATCGAGCCCATGGTCAACGCCGGCAAGCGCTTCATCAAGCTGTTGCCGGATGGCTGGACCGTGGTCACCAAGGACCGCTCTCTCTCCGCCCAATGGGAGCACACGGTGCTGGTCACCCCCGAGGGCCGCGAGGTCCTCACCCTGCGCCAGGAGGAGCGCGCCCCGCCAGAGGCCGGGTCGGACCCGCCATGAAGCTTGAGGCCCGGGTCAGGACCCTGGACACCCTGGCCGCCCAGGGGCTGGAGCGGGACCTGGCCAACGGCGCCGACCCCGTCCCCGCCTTTCGCCACGCCCTGCGCGCGGGCCGGCAACTCCTCTTCGACGCCTTCGATGAAGGGGTGCCGGCCGCCGATCTGGTGCATGCCCACAGCCGCCTGGTGGACTGTCTGCTGAGCCACGCCTGGGCGCGGCATCTGCCGCCTGGCGGACCTGGCGACCCGGCCCTGGCCCTGATCGCCGTCGGCGGCTATGGCCGGGGGGAGTTGCACCCCGGCTCGGACCTGGACATCCTGATCCTGCGCGAAGGGCCGGCGCTGGAAGATCGCCTGGCGGCCTTCGTCGCCTTCCTCTGGGACATCGGCACCGAGGTGGGCCAGAGCGTGCGCACCCTGGCGGAGTGCGTCAGCGAGGCCCGCGCCGACGTCACCGTCATGACCAACCTCCTGGAGGCGCGCCTGATCGCGGGCGACGCCGGGCTCTTCGCCGCCCTGCGGCGCGTCACCGGCCCCGACCGCCTCTGGCCGAGCGAGGCCTACTTCGCCGCCAAGGCCGCCGAGCAGCGTCAGCGCTGGGACAAGTACGGCGGCACCGCCTACAACCTGGAGCCCAACATCAAGGAGAATCCGGGGGGCCTGCGGGACATCCAGATGATCGGCTGGGTGGCCAAGCGCCACTTCGCCGCCGACACCTTGCACGACCTGGTGGCCCACGGCTTTCTGACCGAGGGGGAATACCTGACCCTGATCGAGGGCCAGGCCCTGCTGTGGCGCATCCGCTTCCAGCTCCACCGCCTCGCCGGGCGCCGGGAGGACCGGCTGCTGTTCGACTACCAGCGCACCCTGGCCCGGGACTTCGGCTTCGTCGACGACGGCAGCCACAACCTGGCCGTCGAACAGTTCATGCAGCAGTATTACCGCACGGTCATCGAGCTCAACCGCCTGAATGAGATGCTGCTGCAGCTCTTTCAGGAGGCCATCCTCTACCATGACCAGCTCGGTCCGCCGGTCGCCCTCAATCGCCGCTTCCGGATCCTGGGCGGCTTCCTGGAGGTGGCCGATCCGGACGTCTTCCGCCGCAATCCCGTCGCCCTGCTGGAGGTCTTCCATCTCCTCCAGACCCATCCGGAGATCCAGGGCATCCGCGCCAGCACCATCCGCCTCATTCGTGAGTGCCGGCACCTGATCGACGACCAGATCCGCGGGGACCTGCGGGCGCGCAGCTTTTTCATGGAGATCATGCGCCATCCCCGGGGCCCCGCCGCGGCCCTGGCGCGCATGAACCGCTACGGCGTCCTGGCCGCCTATCTGCCGGCCTTCGCCAACATCGTCGGCCGGATGCAATATGACCTCTTCCACGTCTATACCGTGGACGAGCACAGCCTGCGGTTGCTGCGCTACCTCTGTCAATTCGCCGCGCCCGAGGGCGACGGCGAGTCCCCCTTCCGCGCCACCCTCGCCCGGGAGATCCCCAAGCTGGAGCTCCTGTACCTGGCGGGGCTCTTCCACGACATCGCCAAGGGTCGCGGTGGCGACCATTCTCTCCTCGGCGCCCGGGACGCCTGGGACTTCTGCCAACGCCACGAGCTGCCGGAGTTTGACAGCCGGCTGGTCGCCTGGCTGGTGGAAAAGCACCTGGTCATGTCCATGACCGCCCAGCGCAAGGACCTGAGCGACACCCGGGTCATCCAGGAGTTCGCCGCCCTGGTCGGCGACCCCGACCGCCTGAATTACCTGTACCTCCTGACCGTGGCCGACATGCGCGCCACCGATCCGGGGCGGTGGAATGCCTGGAAGGATTCCCTCCTCAAGGAGCTCCACCAGGCCACCCGCGCCGCCCTGGAGCGTGGCCTGGAGAACCCCCTGGCCCAGGACGAGCTGATCCAGCGCAAGCAGGAGGAGGCCCTGCGCCAGCTCGCCGCCTACGGCCTGACCCGCGACCAGTGCATGGTCCTGTGGATCAAGTTCAACCTCGATTACTTCCGCTATAACGCCCCGGACGAGATCGCCTGGCAGACCCGCCTGATCCTCACCAACCCCCCCGGCAACCTGCCCCTGGTGGTCATCCGCCCGGTGACCCGCCGCGGCTGCACCGAGGTCTTCCTCTACACCCCGGACCGGAATCTGCTCTTCAGCCGCACCACCGCCGTCCTGGACCAGCAGGGTCTGAACATCGTCGACGCCCGCATCATGACCACGGATGACGCCATGGCCCTGGACGCCTTCCATGTCCTCGACCGTGACGGCCGGCCCCTGGACGACCCCGAGGTCATGACCAAGCTCCGGGCCACCCTGCGCCAGGCCCTGGCCCACCCGGAGGAACCCCTGCCGGCCGTGCGGCGGCTGGCGCGGCAGCTCCGGCACTTCCCCGTCGCCACCGAGGTCAGCTTCCTCCCCGATCCGCGCAACCACCGCACCCTGATGCGCCTCACCACCCGCGACCGCCCGGGCCTTCTGGCCCAGATCGGCGCCATCTTCGAGGAGGGGGGCATCCGCCTGCACAACGCCAAGATCGCCACGGTCGGCGCCCTGGTCGACGACGTCTTTTTCATCACCACCCGCAATGACGCCCCCCTCACCGCGGAGACCGCCCTGCGCTGGCTGCGCGCCGAGATTCACCGCCGGCTGGAGGAGGAGACC
>JAGVUH010000197.1 GCA_019136395.1 Gammaproteobacteria bacterium | reverse complement strand
TGGGGTCCCGGTCTGCGGCCACCTGGGCCTGCTGCCCCAGTCCATCCACCGCCTGGGTGGTTACCGTTATCAGGGGCGCGACCAGGCTGCCGCCCTGGCGATCCTGGAGGATGCTGTGGCCTTGCAGGAGGCTGGGGCGGGGCTGCTGGTCCTGGAATGCGTCCCGGCGGACCTGGCCCGGGAGATCGTCTGCGCCCTGCGCATCCCGGTGATCGGGATCGGCGCCGGTAACGGCTGCGATGGTCAGGTCCTGGTGCTTTACGATCTTCTCGGGCTCAATCCCCGGGGCGCGCCGCGCTTCAGCAAGGACTTCCTGGCCGGGCGCGACAGCCTGGCCGCGGCGGTCGCGGCCTACGCGGCGGCGGTGCGGGACGGGACCTTCCCCGGCCCGGAGCAGACGGCCTACTGAGCCGCGCCCATGACCCTCGAAACCTGCGAACGAATCGCCACCCTGCGCGAGCGGGTCGCCGCCTGGCGCCACGCGGGCCAGCGGATCGGCTTTGTCCCCACCATGGGGAACCTCCACGCCGGTCACCTGGCCCTGGTGGCCGAGGCGCGTCGCCTGGCGGAGCGGGTGGTGGTGAGCATCTTCGTCAATCCCCTCCAGTTCGGGCCCCAGGAGGACTTCGCCGCCTATCCCCGTACCCTGGCGCGGGATCAGGAACTGCTGGCCGGGGCGGGGACCGACCTGCTCTTCGCCCCCACCGTTGAAGCCGTCTATCCTCGGGGTCAGGCGGAGCAGACGCGGGTGGAGGTGCCGGGTATCTCCGACATCCTGTGCGGGGCCAGCCGGCCTGGCCATTTCGTCGGCGTGGCCACCGTCGTGTGCAAGCTGTTCAACATGGTCCAGCCAGACCTGGCGGTCTTTGGCGAGAAGGACTTCCAGCAGCTCCAGGTCATCCGCCTCATGACCCTGGACCTGAGCCTGCCCGTCGCGGTCCATGGCCTGGCGACGGTGCGCGAGGCCGACGGATTGGCCATGAGCTCCCGCAACGGCTATCTGACGGCGGAGGAGCGGGCCCGGGCCCCGGCCCTCTACCAGACGCTGCGGCGCTGCGCCGAGCGGCTGCGCCAGGGCCAGGACATCGCCACCGTAGAGGGCCAGGCGGGGGAGGAGATCGCCGCCGCTGGCTTCGGTCCGGATTACTTCAGCGTGCGCCGTGCCGCCGATCTCGCGCTCCCCCAGGCGGGGGACCGGGAGTTGGTGGTCCTGGCCGCGGCTCGCCTGGGACGGGCGCGACTGATCGACAATCTGCGCGTCGAGCGCTGAACCGGGTTATGTTGCGGCGCAGCAGAATTTGACAACTTGCCCGCCATTTTGAAATACAATGTCGCCCATTGCTTTTTTCGGTTTCTGCCTTAGGTCCGCCAGAGGATTTCCCCCATGCAACTGACTTTGCTCAAGTGCAAACTGCATCGTGCCTGCGTGACTCACGCCGAGCTCGATTACGAGGGCTCCTGCGCCATCGATGAGCGTCTGATGGCCTTGGCGGGAATCCGCGAGTACGAACAGATCCAGATCTACAACGTCACGAATGGCGAGCGTTTCACGACCTATGCCATCCGCGCCGAGGGTGGTTCCCGGGTCATCTCCGTCAATGGCGCCGCCGCCCACAAGGCCTCCCCGGGCGATCGGGTGATCATCTGCGCCTACGCCGCCATGGATGCCGCCGAGGCCGCGGCCTTCAGCCCCAGCCTGGTCTACCTCGACGAGCACAATCGCGTCATCCGCACGGGTGACGCCATCCCGGCGCAGGCGGCCTGAGGCCCGCCGCCGGGTCCGCTCCGCCCAGTTCGGGAATCACCGTTTCGACCCGGCGCGGAACTTCATCCTTCCGCTGACCGGCGACCCTCCGGCGGCCCGGGCCAGCCGGAATTTTTTTGCCCCAGCCCTAGCCCCAGTCCAGCCACGCGAAGCTGGCATGAGAGGATGCGATAAGCCATGAAAAAGCCCCTTAAGGTCACCATCACCGGCGCCGCCGGTAACATCGGTTATGCCCTGGCCTTCCGCGTCGCCGCTGGCGACGTCTTCGGTCCCGACCAACCCGTCATCCTGCAACTGATGGAACTGCCCATGACCATGGGTCCCCTGGGCGGGGTCGGCATGGAGATGGAGGACTGCGCCTTTCCCCTGGTCCATGACGTTGTGCTGACGGACGATCCCAAGGTCGGCTTCCGCGATACCGATTACGCCCTGCTGGTGGGCGCCAAGCCCCGCACCAAGGGCATGGAGCGTAGCGACCTGATCAGCGAGAACGCCCGCATCTTCTCCACCCAGGGGCGGGCTATCAACGATTACGCCTCCCGCGAGGTCCGCGTCATGGTGGTCGGCAACCCCGCCAACACCAATGCCATGATCGCCGCCGCCAACGCCCCGGACCTGCCCCGGGAGCGTTTCACCGCCATGGCCCGTCTGGACCACAACCGCGCCATCGGCATGCTGGCCAAGAAGACTGGCACCCTGCCGGGTGACATCAAGCGCATGATCGTCTGGGGCAATCACTCCCCGACCATGCACACCGACCTCACCCACTGCACCGTCAAGGGCCAGCCGGCCATGAGCCTGGTGGCGGAGCATTGGTACAAGGATGTCATGGTCCCCACCGTCCAGCGCCGGGGCGCGGCCGTCATCGAGGCCCGCGGCGCCTCCTCCGCCGCCTCCGCCGCCGCCTCGGTGGTCGATCACGTTGAAGGCCTGGTCTATTCCTTCCCCGTGACCTGCCAGGCGGGCAATTACCAGATCGTCCCGGGCCTGGAGGTCACTGACTTCGGCAAGGAACGGATGAAGGTGACCGAGCAGGAGCTGCTCGGTGAGCGTGAGATCGTCGCCGAGCTGCTCTGATTCGGGACCCCCTCTGCTCTCCTGAACTCACGGCACCGTTCAGACCCCCTCTCCCCGGCCCTCCCCCGCCAGGGGGGAGGGAGGGCGTGGCCGCAATTGACTGACCCCCTCTCCCCCGCCAGGGGGGAAGGGAGCAAGACAGCCCCTCTCCCCTCGTGGGAGAGGGGTTGGGGAGAGGGGGTAAGACTGAGCGATAACCTTCAGTTATCGCTGAACCGTTCCTGGCGTGGCCTCCCAGGCCCTGGCGGGCCTAACCCGCCAGTGCCTGGTCGTACAGCGACTCATAGTGCCGCGCGCTGGCGGTCCAACTGAAGTCCTGGGCCATGCCGTTGAGGGCCAGTTGCCGCCAACGTTCGGGCTGCTCCCGATAGAGGTGGATGCAGCGCTCCATCGCCTCCCAAAGACCCTCCCGGGTGGCCGGTCCGAAGCAGAAGCCGGTACTCTCCCCGCGCTCGATCCCCGCG
>JAGVUH010000258.1 GCA_019136395.1 Gammaproteobacteria bacterium | reverse complement strand
GGCGGTCTGGCCCAGGCGGTGGCCTATGGCATGATCTTCGAGGCCCTGGGCAAGGCGGTGGCCCAGTCCCTGGAATCCCGGGGGGCCCTGCGGCCCGCCCAAGCGGCGCAAGTCTTTGAGGAGAGCCTGAGTGAAAATCTCGAAGCGCGTGCAAGACGCTTTGCCCGACTTGCCCTGGAAGTCGCTCGCGCGGATCGGCCGGGACTGGAAAAAAAGCCTGGGGCTTGAGGGGGAGGCGGGGCCGGAGGTTGCCCCGACTGGCGAGCAGGCCAGGGGGGCAGCCGGAGGATTGGCTAGAGGACCTGCTAGCGCCAATGTACGCACCAGCGGATCAGCCACTCGACCATCCCCCGCCCTTGCCAGCGGATCTGCCACTGAACCAGTCGGCACATCGGCCAGCGCACCCGCCAGCCCATCGGCCAGCGCGTCGGCCAGCATACCGGCCAGGGGACCTGCCAACGAACCAGCCAGCCAACCGGCCGGTCCCCGGCGCGGCGAGCAACCCAACGGCTGGGAGCTGGAAAGGCTGGGGGCCATGTCAGGCGGCTCGCCGGCTGCTCCCAAGCCCCCGGGCGGGGAGGGCGAGCCAGGTCACCTGGACCTGGCCCGGGAGAGTCTGCGCGAGCTGGTCACCGATCCGCGCATCCCCCCGGAGGTGCGCGAGGCCCTGGCGGAGGACTATCGCCAGGTGGAGGCCATGCTCGCCAAGCTGGAGCAGGGCCACATCCACATCGCCGTCTTCGGCCGGGTCAGCGTGGGCAAGTCCGCCACCCTTAACGCCCTCCTTGGCGAGCGCCATTTCACCACCAGTCCCCTCCACGGCGAGACCAAGGGCACCCAGATGGGCCGCTGGGAGGAATACGCCAGCGGCGGGGTCTATCTCATCGACACCCCGGGCCTCAACGAGGTCCGGGGGGAGGAGCGGGAGCGCCTGGCCCAGGAGGTCGCCAGCCGCGCCGATCTGGTGCTGTTCATCGTCGACGGCGACCTCACCGAGACCGAGATCCGCGCCCTGCGGGTCCTGGTGGCCCTGCAGCGACCGACCATCTTGGTGTTCAACAAGATCGATCGCTATACGCGGGAGGAGCGCGATCTGCTCTTCGCTTCCCTGCGCCGCCACACCGCCGGTTTCATCGACCGCCGCAATATCGTCGGCATCAGCGCCATGCCCGCGGAACGGCTGGTCATCCTGGTGGATGCCCAGGGCCGGGAGACCGAGATGCTCCGCCAGCCTGAAGCGGACATCGCCGCCCTCAAGACGCGCCTCTGGGAATTGCTGGAGGCGGAGGGCGAGACCCTGGCGGCCCTCAACGCCAGCCTCTTCGCCAGCAACCTCAGCGATCAGGTCGGCCGGCGCATCCTGGCGGCCAAGCGCAAGGTGGGGGCGGTCCTGATCCGCAACTACTGCATCGCCAAGGGCGTGGCGGTGGCCCTCAACCCGGTGCCCATCGCCGATCTGCTCGCGGCCCTGGCGGTGGACGCCAGCATGATCGTCCATCTCTCCAAGCTCTATGGCCTGCCCATCTCCAAGGGCGAGGCAGCGGATCTGGTCAGGACCATCGCTGGCCAGATGGCCCTGCTCATGGGGACCGTCTGGGCGGTGAACCTGCTCTCCACCGCCCTCAAGCTGGGGACCTGGGGCCTTTCCACCCTGATCACCGGCAGCGCCCAGGGGGCCGTGGCCTACTACGCGACCTATGTCGTCGGGCAGGCAGCGGAGGAGTTTCTGGCCCACGGCAAGTCCTGGGGCGAGAAGGGCCCCAAGCAGGTCATCCGCGCCATCCTCGACGGCATCGACCGCGACTCGATCCTCGCCCAAGCGCGGTCCGATATCGCCGCCCGGTTGAGTGGTGGGCGCAAATGAGGCTGGCGGACATGGGTCAGGAAGTCAGTGGATCGGGAAGGGTGGAGAGCCCCGTGGGTATTCTGGAGGTGGCCTGGGAGGGGGATTGTCTGCTTCGCCTGGACCTGCTGTATGCCCTGGACACGCCGGATGCCGACGGTGCGGCCGCGCCCGAGTGGGCGCCCACTCTCGACCAGGCTACAGCGCCCGACTGGGGGCCAACTCTCGACCAGGCTGCCGCTCCCAACAGGGGGATCGCATCCGGCCGGGTCCCCACCACCGATCGGGCACTCACTTCCGACCGGGTTTCCGCATCTGACCGGGCGTCTCCTGCCGACTGGGCCGCCTCCGCCTCCGCCTGGGCCCTCCCCGACCTGGCCTGGGATGAGGAACGGCTAAACGCCTCACCCTTGCCGGCGGCCATCCGCGCCGCCCTCGATCGGTATTTTCGCGATGGCCGGGCGGGACTGGATCTGCCCTTGGCCCCGGCGGGGACCCCCTTCCAGCACCGCGTCTGGCAGGCGCTGCGGGCCATCCCGCCAGGGTCCACCAGGACCTATGGCGAACTGGCCCGGGAGCTCGGCACCAGCGCCCGGGCCATCGGCGGCGCCTGTCGCGCCAACCCCTGTCTGATCGCCGTGCCCTGTCATCGGGTGGTGGCCCGGGACAGCCTGGGTGGTTTCGCCGGGGAGCGGGGCGGCAAACGCCTGGCGGTCAAACGCTGGCTGCTGCGCCACGAGGGCGCGGCGGCCGGGAGGCTGCCATGAGCGAAGCGATGAGTCAGGATACCGGCCAAGTTCAGGATACAGCCCAAGTCTTTGATATAGTCCAAGTCACTGATACAGCTAAAGTCCTTGGATTGAACCCAGAGGATGTCAAGCCCGTTACCGCCAGCCCCGGGCACCCGCTGGGCGTCCCGTGGGATGGCAAGCATCCCAACCTCAACGACCATCCTGAACAAACCGATTTCCCAAAACGCTCCGACCACCCCCACCACTCGGAACCCGACCACCCCGAACCCGATCTCCCCGGGACCGACGCCGGCGCTACCTACGCCATCGGCGACGTACAGGGCTGTTTCGACGACCTGTTACGCCTGTTGGACCGTCTCGACTTCGACCCCGCCGTGGATCACCTCTGGTTCACCGGCGACCTGGTCAACCGCGGCCCCAACTCCCTCGGCCTGCTGCGCTTCGTGCGCAGCTTGGGGCCGGCGGCGGTCACCGTCCTCGGCAACCATGACCTCTACCTCCTCGCCGCCGCCGCCGGGGCCTGGAGCGCTGGCCGCAAGGACACCCTGGGCGGCATCCTCGATGCCCCCGATCGCGAGGAGTTGCTCTTCTGGCTGCGCCATCAG
>JAGVUH010000448.1 GCA_019136395.1 Gammaproteobacteria bacterium | reverse complement strand
ATCACCAAGGTGGCCCTGATCACCGGGGACGGTGGTTTCGACAAGTCGGGACGGGAGGAATGCCTGAAGCTGGCCCCGGAGTATGGCATCGAGATCGTCGCGGATGAGTCCTACGGCAACAAGGACACGGACATGACCGCCCAGCTCACCAAGATCCGCAACAGCGGCGCCCAGGCCATCCTCAACTTCGGCTTCGGTACCGGCCCGGCCATCGTCACCAAGAACGTCCGCCAATTGGGCATCGATCTGCCGCTCTATCAGTCCCATGGCGTCGCCTCGAAGAAATACATCGAGCTGGCCGGCGAGGCGGCGAATGGGGTCCGCCTGCCCGCCGCCGCCCTGCTGGTGCCGGAAAAGCTGACGGACGACGATCCCCAGAAGGCGGCCCTCCTGGCCTACAAGCAGAAGTACGAGGCCGCCCATGGGGATGTCTCGACCTTCGGTGGCCATGCCTACGACGCCTTCGTCATCGCCGTCGACGCCATCAAGCGCGCCGGCACCACCGACAAGGCCAAGGTCCGGGACGCGATCGAGCAGACTCAGGGACTGCCCGGTACCGCCGGCATCTTTAACATGAGCGCGACGGACCACATGGGCCTGGGCCTGGACGCCTTCAAATTGTTGCAGATTTGCGGCGGCGACTGGGTCATCGTCGACGAGGGGGCGGCAGGCGACAGCCTGGCCAAGGCCAACGGCGACAAGAACTGCGGCTGAGCGGTTGGCCCTGAGGGCCTTGGCCCCCAGGGGGTTCTGGCCGCCCCGCCCCCGTGGCGGGGTGGCTTGGCCCTCACCCGCGGAAACCCTTCAGCAGTTCCGTCCCGAATCGCGCCAATCCCCCGCGGACTATTCGGGACCCCCACCGCGTTCGCTTTCCCGGCTTCAGGTCGCAACAACCTTTACCCAGGCACTTAATCCCAGCCTCGCAACAGCCCCTTATCCAGGCCCCCCTATCCAGGTAAAACCACCCCCGACATGTGGGACCAGATCCTCCAGTTCCTCCTGACCGGCGTCACCCTGGGCTCCACCTACGCCTTGGTGGCCCTAGGCTTCGCCATCATCTACAACGCCTCGGACGTGGTGAACCTGGCCCAGGGCGAGTTCGTGATGCTCGGGGCCATGAGCGCCATCGCCTTGTCGGCGGGGGAGGGCCTGCCCTTGCCGCTGGCCATCCTGCTGGCGGTGGGGGTGACCCTGGTCGTGGGTCTGATGTTGCAGCGCTTCGCCATCGCCCCGGCCAAGGGGATCACGGTGGTGGGGACCATCATCATTACCATCGGCGCCTCCATCTTCCTGCGGGGTCTGGCCCTGCTGCTCTGGGGCAAGGACATTCAAGCCTTGCCACACTTTTCCGGGGAGACCCCGCTGCGCCTGGGCGAGGTCACCCTCCTGCCCCAGAACCTCTGGGTGATGGGCGGCACGGCCCTGCTGGTCCTGGCCGTGCATCTCTTCTTCAACCGCACCCTGGTGGGCAAGGCCATCCTCGCTTGCTCCTGCAACAAGACCGCGGCCCAGCTTGTGGGGATCAACGTCGGGCGCATGCTGCTGGTGGCCTATGGACTCTCGGCCCTGCTCGGGGCCATGGCCGGGGTGCTGGTGGCCCCCATCACCTACACCTCCTATGACGCCGGGATCATGCTCGGCCTCAAGGGCTTCGCCGCCGCGATCCTGGGTGGCATGGGCAATCCCATGGGGGCCGTGGCGGGGGGGCTGCTGCTGGGCCTGGTGGAGTCCCTGGCGGCGGGGCTGATCTCCTCGGGCTACAAGGACGCCATCGCCTTCGTCATCCTGCTTCTGGTCCTCTTCCTCCGTCCCAGCGGCCTGTTCGGGCGCGCCACGGCGGAGCGGGTGTAGCGTGACCATGAAGCGTTTGCGGGGCTGGTGGCTGCTGGCGGGGGTGCTGATCGCCCTGCCGCTGCTCTTTCCCGGCAACTACTACGTCACCGTGGTTGGTGCCGCCGCGGCCCTGCACGCCATCCTGGCGGTGGGGCTGAACCTGTTGATGGGTTATGCCGGGCAGATCTCCCTGGGGCATGCGGCCTTTTTCGGGCTGGGGGCCTATAGCTCCGCCATCCTCACCACCCGCTATGGCTGGAACCCCTGGCCCGCCCTGGGGGCGGGGCTGGTCCTCACCGGCCTGGTGGCCTATGGCATCGCCCGGCCGGTGCTGCGCCTCAAGGGTCACTACCTGGCCATGGCGACCCTGGGCTTTGGCATCATCATTCACATCCTGCTGGTGCAGACCGGGGAGCTCACCGGCGGGCCCGACGGCATTGGCGAGATCCCCCCCCTGGGCCTGTTTGGCTGGGCCGTTGACAGCGACGAACGCTGGTACGGGGTCATGGCCGGCGTGCTGCTGCTGGTGGTGCTGCTGGCGCTGAACCTGATGGACTCGCGTCCCGGACGGGCGCTGCGCGCCCTGCATGGCGCCGAGATCGCCGCCGGGCTGATGGGCATCGACACGGCGGCGGCAAAGACGGCGGTCTTTGTCCTCGCCGCCCTCAGCGCCGGGCTGGCGGGGAGCCTGTTCGCCCATCAGCAGGCCTTCGTCAGCCCCGACTCGTTCAACTTCTTCGTCTCCATCGAACTGGTGACCATGGTGGTCCTGGGGGGCATCGCTTCCACCTGGGGGGCGATCCTCGGGGCGGTGATCCTCACCCTGCTGCCGGAGTTGCTGGTGGTGTTCGAGGACTACGAGGTGCTGATCTTCGGCGCCATCCTGATGCTGATCATGATCTTCCTCCCCCAGGGCCTGGCCGGGGGCCTGCGCGACCTGTGGGCGCGCCGCCCGGGCCGTGACGGGGCGCTGCCGCCCGGGCCACCGGCGCCGCTCGCCCCGCCCGGGCCACCCGCACCGGGCAGCGGGTCGCCCTCCCGTGATAGGGCCGCTGAGCCAGC
>JAGVUH010000466.1 GCA_019136395.1 Gammaproteobacteria bacterium | reverse complement strand
TCCCCAGCACACCCTGCTGTTGCTGGACGAGGTGGACAGCTTCCTCATGGACCGGCGCCAGGCCGAGCACAGTTGGGAGCGCACCCAGGTCAACGAGCTGTTGCAGCAGATGGAACGTTATCCGGGCATCTTCATCGCCGCGACCAACCTGATGGGCGGTCTGGACCAAGCGGCCCTGCGGCGGTTCGACTTCAAGCTGCACTTCCGCGCCCTGACCCCGGACCAGCGCCGGGGCCTGTTTGCCCGCGAGGCCTTGGGCGACGAGCAGGCCCCGGTGCCGCCCGCCTGGGAGCGCTATCTGGCCACCCTGCCGGGATTGACGCCGGGGGACTTTGCCACCGTCTGCCGGCAGCGGGAACTGCTGGGACAGGAGACGCCGCCGGAGCAGTTTATGCGCCGCCTGGCGGCGGAGTGCCGGCTGAAGGGGGATGCGGTGGGCCAGGGGGTATAGGCCGCAGGGGGCAATGCCGCGCGCAGGGAGGGGCGGGGTCCCGGGCACCCGTTCGACGCCCTTGCAGTCGAACCCAGCGCCCGGGACTCCGCCCCGCCCCGCAGCGAAGCTAGGACCACGGCTACCCTCGGTTGGCATTCCCTTTGCATACCAATATTGATACATTCAAGAGCATGAACACACCCATCCTGGACTCAAGCAATACCACCCGAAGAACTCGACGTCGCCAAGCGGCGTCTGCAACAACTCAGGAGCGCATCATGAGCCCGCATATCGGTAGCCACTTTGATGATTTCCTCACCGAAGAGGCCGTGCTGGAAGAAACCACCGCCGTGGCGATCAAGCGCGTCGTGGCCTGGCAGATCGCCCACGAGATGAAGGCCCAGCAACTGACCAAGACCGCACTGGCGGAGAAGATGCACACCAGCCGGGCGGCGCTGAACCGCTTGCTGGATGAGACTGACACCAGTCTGACCCTGACCACGCTCTCCAGTGCCGCCAAAGCGCTGGGAAAAAACCTGCGTATCGAGCTGGCGTGAGCACGGGTGGTTATCCGCGGCCAGGGTCAGCGTCTCGGCCGACCCGACCTGGCAGGAATGAGTTTGCTGGCTCTTGCCCTCACTTGGCGCCCTTTTTGACGGCAGGAGGCGGCTTCTGCCCGCCTCCTGCCGAGTTGACCTGACTGAACTCAGAGCGGAAGTGGCGCCACCCAGCCACCCGCCCCGATCAAATACCCTTCGACCCGCACGCCAGACCGCTTGATGGTCTCGATATTGGCCTGCCATTTTTCGTAATGGTCGTGCCACCAGGCGTTAAGAATCAGCACCGCCTGTCGGGTGGTGTCGGGGCAGCGGCCCTGCAGATGCCGGACCATTTCCTCCAAGATTTGGGCACAGTTGTAATGACCCCTGCCCTTACGCAATTGTCCGTGCAGGGCGACGAAGACGGCAAGGGGATGGCAGCGATCACCGGGTTCGCCCGGATAGCAATTGATTTCGCCGCAGTGAGCGGAAACGATTTCCCTCAGTTCCGCTACGGAGAGGCCGCCTTGTGCAGCGGCTGCGGCGAGGCGTTCGGCAACGGGGAGGTATTCTGTCGACATGTTAGCGCTCCAAATTCACCTATAGAGAACGACAAGATTCACCTTCTGCTGCTCATGGTCACCTTGCCATCAGGCAATGTGTGTGCGTCGCCACTGAGCAGATCCACGGGGGCTTATGCCACCCTGATGCTCATGAAAGCATGATGATTCGACACGGCGTGTCGCAATTCTGGCGTTTAATGCTCCCCACGCACCCCGAGTGGAGACGACTTTGGCCCGCACCCCGCCCCCTTCCTTCGCGCGAGTTCTTGATCAGGATCAACCTGCGGGGTCCTCCACCATGAAGCTCGGGTTAACGGGCGCTCCCCGCATCAATTAACTTCAGGAGGTCCGGAGTAGTTATGCCTGATCCTGCGTTATACCCAATTTATGAGCAGTTTCTTCCTGTTGGTGAAGTGTTCCACCCCCTCCTGATCGGCCTCGGCCCCTTGGCTGAGAGCATCGTTGATTATTTACCGGAACGACTCACCCTGCCCGAGGATGCCGGGCTATACCGCAGTGGCACACCTGGGACAGATCACCCCGCCTCCCGGCTGGATCAACGGATTGCCGAAACGTCTTGCGCCTTGATCATCGTGGATGCGGCGGATCCCTTGGCGCGGGAACAGGCCGGCTATTGGTCCCAACGGCTAACAGATGCCGAGGTCTACTTTCATACGACGCTGATCCTCAACGCTGACGCAGCGGACAGTGAGCAGTGGCTGCAAGCCCTTCCGCCACCTTACCTGCAGGTCTGCCAGGACCCGTCCCTCCCGGATCAGATCAGCGTCACCCTCGCCATGCTACCCATGTTGCCGTTTTTACAGACGCATACACGTTACGATGTCTCCGACCTGCGCATCTTGCTGCGGACCGGCACCCAGGCCAAAACCACGGCGGTGCGGTGGACACATCCTGAGCAAATCGAACCCTTGATGACCCACGCGGTTAGCCTGATGGGCCTGCAAGGCGTTACGAGCGCGCTGCTCGCATTTAACTGTAGTCATGTTGTTTCATTGCACGAATACGATTTAGTTTGTGACTTGTTCAAATGCTTAATTGACGAGGATGTGGAGTGGGGTGTTTTGTACATGCCCACATGGGACCTGGAAGATGATGAACGGACGCTGAGCATTACCCTGGTTAGCAAGTAGGAGCTTGCGGCTGCCCTCGCGACCGGTCCGATATACCCGTGAGTCCTCACATTCACCGGGCGCCCTTGGTCGGCATGCCCACGTTAATCTGAATAACAATGCCCCCCGTAGCCAAGCCCATGCCCCGCAAGCGACTGCCCATCGGCATCCAGACCTTTCGCGAGATCCGCGAAGGTGGCTATTACTATGTGGACAAGACCGGCTTTGCCCTGCGCCTGATCGAGGAG
>JAGVUH010000294.1 GCA_019136395.1 Gammaproteobacteria bacterium | reverse complement strand
CCCCTGCTCTGGCTGCTGGGCATGGGGCTGGGCCGGCTGGCGGGGCGCCTGGCCCGGGAACGGCGCGCCGTGGCCCGCGCCAACCTGAGCATCTGCCTGCCCGGGACTCCCCCAAGGGAGCGGGAGGCGCTCATCTCGCGTCACTTCGGCTATCTGGGGGTGGCCGCGCTGACCCAGGGCCTGGTCTGGGGTGCCTCGCGCCGGCGCCTGGCGCGGCTGGTGCGGATCCACCACCGGGACTATTTCGACGGCGCCCGGGCCCAGGGACGCAACCTCATCCTCCTGGTGCCGCACTTCGTCGGGCTGGAGCTGGGGGGCGCGGCCTTTACCGCCCTGGTCCACCCCGGCATGTACATGTACCAGCGCATCCGTGATCCGGTGATCGATGCCCAGATGCGGGCCAGCCGGGTGCGTTTCGGCGCCCGGTCCGTGGAACGTCAGGACGACCTCAAGGGGCTGGTGCGGGAGATGCGCCGGGGCCTGCCCTTCTTCTACCTCCCCGATCAGGATGCCGGGCGGCAGCGGGGGATCTTCGCCCCCTTCTGCGGCATCCCGGCGGCCACCGTGCCGACCCTGGGCCGGTTCGCCAAGCTGGCGGATGCCCTGGTCCTGCCGCTCTACGCCGTCTATCGCCCCTGGGGTCGGGGGCTGGACTTGATCTTCGGCCCGCCCCTGGCGGACTTCCCCAGCGGCGATCCGGCGGCGGATACGGCGGCCATGAACCGGGTCATCGAGGCCCAGGTGCGGCGCCTGCCCGCCCAGTATTTTTGGGTCCATCGCCGGTTCAAGACCCGGCCCCCCGGCGAACCCCCGCTCTATCCCCCGAGCCGGCGCCGGGTCCGCCGCGGCGACTGAGGGTGAGGTCGCCCCCTCTAGTAGCGACCCCGGTGCGGGCCTGGGCTACCACCCTGCGACGGCGGCTGGCGGCCGGGTTGCGGCGGGACCGGGACCTGGCTCCCCTGGGCCAGGGGTGCCCCGCGCTGCTGATCGGGGCCCTGGTCGCCGCTTTGCTGGGCCTGGGGCTGTTTCTGTTCGGGGGCTATCAGGCCGCCTTCCTGCCCCTGAACCGCTTGGCGATGCTGTTGCCCGACGGGCTCTGGGAATGGCTCACGGTGCTGGGGGATGCCCGGCTGGCCATCGCCCTGGCCCTCTTTTTCAGCCTGCGCCACCCGCGCCTCTCCCTGGATCGCGGCCTGGCGTCCCCCGGCGGTCCTGCCCGCGGAGGCCTTTCACCTCATCGGTCCGGCCCTGCGCAAGTCCAGCTTCCCCTCCGGTCACGCCATGACCGTGGCCGTGATGACCGGGGTTGGCTGGTGTTTTCTTCCCCGGCCCTGGGCGCGCCTGCTCCTGGTGTTCCTGGCGGTGGCCATCGGCCTTAGCCGGGTGGCGGTGGGCGTCCACTGGCCGGTCGACGTCGCCGCCGGCCTGGCGGGGGGCTGGGCGGCGGCCTGGCTGGGCATCCGCCTGGCGGCGCGCTGGGAGGGGCTGGCCGGGCGCCTGGCCCTGCACCTGACGTGCGTGGTCCTGGCCGCCGGGGCGGCGGTGCTGCTCCTCATCGACGATGGGGGTTATGCCCGTTCCCGGCCCTTGCAACTGGCGGTCGGGCTGGGCGCCTTGGGCTGGGGGCTGAGTCAGTATCTGCCGCTGCCCAGGCGCGGCCAGTCCTATTAGCCTGTCTTGGGATCGGCGGAGGCGGGAAACTGAGAAACTAGTAGTTCGTTTCACCAATATCCTTACGGATGCACCATGCATAATATTTTGTTTTTTCTGCGTTTCTGTCCTTGCTGCACTAAAGCAGATTAGCGGATCGATCTACTAGGCCGTCACGATCCCGGAAAAGCCGGCCTACGGGAGGGGGGGGCCAACGAAGCCCGGGTGCATGTGGGGGGCATTTACGGGGTACGCTTCAGTGTCCGCCCCGCGGGTCAGGGGGGCGAAGCCGGGGGAGGTTGGGTGTGACCCAACCTCGCGGCTTACTGTCATGAAGAGCTATCCACACTCCAGAAGATGAAAGGCCCTGCTGGGATGTTTGACGCTAGGTGTTGGAATCAGAAATTGCCCGTGGCGCCGGCGGTCAGGATGGAGAGCATCTCACCATTTACCCCAATGGCGATGGCCTGGAGCTCGGCCGGCAGGGAGAAGGCATTGATGATCATGTCGAGGTTGAGCATGAGCAGCCAGTTCTTCTTGTTGCTGTCCTCGACCAGGGCGATGCGGCAGGGCATGTAGGCGGCGTAGATGGTGTTGAAGGCCACCATCTTCATGGCGTCCTCGGGGTCGCAGAACTGGAAGATCTCCAGATTGGGCGAGGCGATGCCCCGCGCCTGGAGTTCCTTGCCGACGTTCTGCCGGCCCACCAGTTTCATGTTGAGCTCAGCGGCCTTGGACATCATGGCCTCGGAGGCGGCGTCCCAGGTCACGCCGTCGGCCAGGGCCATCTTGATGACCGTCTGGCTGATGTCGAACATTTCCACTTCCGGGTCCTTGGCCTGGGCCGTGGGCAGCCAGGCGAGGGCCAGCGCGAGAAAGGCAGCAAACAGTTTCATGATCGGTTTCCTTTAGGCAGAGAGGCGATAGGGGCGGGCGGGGTGCGCTTACTTGTCATCCAGCGTGGTGATGTAAGCGAGGATATCCTTGATCTCCTGCGGCTCGTAGGCGGCGAAGGTCTCATCCTCCTCATCGTTGGCGTGAATGCGCTCCTTCTTCTTGAACATCTCGATCTGCCGGGCCAGGTATTCGGAATACTGACCGGCCAGGGGCGGTGATTCCTTCTTCTTGGAGCCCTCGGCCTTGCGGCCATGACAGGACTTGCAATCGCCCTGGAACAGATCCTCGCCATTTTCCAGGTCGGCACCCTCGGGGGTGGGGATGTCCAGGGGCGAAACCGCCGCCAGGTCGATATCCGACAGGAAGGCCGCCAGGTTCTGGAGATCCTCCGCGGACAGGTTGCGTAGGCCACCCACGACCGTCATGGCCTGATAGTCCAGTTCCCCGGACTTGTATTTCTCCATCATGCTGAGCAGGTAATACTCCGGCAGGCCCGCAAGGCGCGGATACTTGCCGCCAATGATCCCCTGGCCGTGGAAACCGTGGCAGAGGGCGCATTGGCGGTTGAGGGCCTTACCCCGCTCCAGGTCGGGGTCGGCCTGGAGGCTGAAGGGGGCCAGGGCCGCGAGGGCGATGAGGAGGGATCGCGTCAGGGGGTGTTTCATGCTCCAAAAACTCCTGATCCGGCATTGTGTCGAGTCAGCGTCACCGCCGAGGGCAAGTGGCATGAGTCACTGCCATCAGCGGTGCGCCATGAGATCGTTATTTACTCTGTTGCGCGCCGTGGCGTCCCGAGTGGGGGCCGCGGCGCTGCTGGCCTGGGAGTTATGCACCCATCCAGGCCACGGCGAACATTATGAGATCGAATAGGGCGAAGCAAGAAGGAGAATCCGCAATTCCCGGCGACCATGAGTGCTTGATTGACCTGGGTCAGGAAGGCCGGGGCGGGGCTCGTCCCGCCCGTGCCGTCCCGCGGGCGCTTGACGCGGACCGGGTCTGTGCCTAGTCTCACCCGATTGTCCGCCTGCCCGCCCAACCCCGGTCCCTGGGCCCGCCCCTGGGTTGGCCCCACGACCCGATCGACCCCCAAACCGTGTACGCCAATTATTTCGGCCTCAAGGAACCCAGCTTTTCCATCACCCCCGATCCCCAGTATCTCTTCCTGAGCGAACAGCATCGGGAGGCCCTGGCGCACCTGGTCTACGGCGCCGGTGAGAGTGGCGGCTTCGTCCTGCTGACCGGTGAGGTGGGTACCGGCAAGACGACGGTGTGCCGGGCCTTCCTCGAACAACTGCCCGACCAGGTCGATCTGGCCCTGATCCTGCACCCGGCCCTGTCGGCGACGGAACTGCTGCGCGCCATCTGTCTGCTGGAGGCCCATGCCCAGGGCCGGCGGCCGGTGCTCATGATCGACGAGGCCCAGGACCTCTCCCCCCGGGTGCTGGAGCAGATCCGCCTCCTGACCAACCTGGAGACGCCTAAGCACAAGCTGTTGCAGATCTTTCTGGTCGGGCAGCCCGAGCTGCGGGAGATGCTGCTCCACCCCGGCCTGCGCCAGCTCAACCAGCGCATCACCGCCCGTTATCACCTCAAGCCCTTCGACCTCCGCGATACCGTGGCTTATGTCGAGCATCGCCTGGCCGTCGCCGGGGTGGAGCGGCCCCTCTTCTCCCGCGGGGCCCTGCGCCAGTTACATCGCCTCTCCCAGGGGGTGCCGCGCCTGATCAACATTTATTGCGATCGGGCCCTGCTGGGGGCCTGCGTCTCCCGTCACCCCATGGTCACCCAGCGCATCCTGGAAAAGGCGGTGGCCGAGGTCGATGACGGGCGCTCCTGGCGCCGGCCCTCGCCCCGCCGCCGCTGGGTTGCCCTGGCGGCGGGCCTGTTGGCCCTGACCATCGGGGGGGCCTGGGGATTCTGGGAATACCGCGGTCGACCGGATCTGCCCACCGTCCTCGCCGCCCTGCGCGGGTCCGCGCCGGGCGGGGATGAGACCGTCA
>JAGVUH010000659.1 GCA_019136395.1 Gammaproteobacteria bacterium | reverse complement strand
GACCTGCCGCCCGGATTTGAGCAGGCGGGGATTCTGGCCGACCAGTTCGCCGCGCTCGTACCCGGTCAGGGCGGTGAAGGCCTCGTTGGCATCGACGATGACGCCGTCGGAATCCGTCACCAGGATGCCCTCGCGGGCATGGGTGAACACCGACGCGGCCAGCTCCAACTCCCGCTGGCCCCGCCGGCGCTGCGCCAGCCGCCAGATGGTGTTGGCGAGGAGCTGGACGGTCTCGACATCGGTCTCGGTGTAATCCGCTTCCTTGTTGCCGACGCCGGCGAGCATGACGACCCGGTCGTCCTCGATCACCGGCACGCTGATGAAGCGTTCAAGCACGGCATGTCCCGCAGGCAGGCCGTGTTTGGCGGCATGGCCGGGATAGTCGTTGACCACCACTGGGGCGCGCTGACGCAAGGCATCGGCCCAGATCCCGGCCTGCCGCACCGGATAATGGCGGTCAGCCACGGCCGTGCAGTAGCCATCCAGGGTGCGCCGCGACCAGTTCACCAGCTCGATGGTCTCTTGATCCTCATTGACGAAGTGAATGAAGGCGATCCGGCTCCCGGTGAGGTCCTCGGTGAAGGCCTGGGCGCGCTGGATGAAGCTGAGCTCGTCGCACTCCTCGGCGAGGTGCGGGAGCCTGAGCAAGGCCTCGTCCCGCCGCATCCGCAAGGCGAGGAAGCGCTGATGCGCCTGGAGATCCCGACCGCGTTGCTCCAGCAACCGGTTACGTAGGTACAACAACAGGCTCAAGGCCAGGATAGCCACCACCGCGAGGGCGGCGGCGATCAGCTGGAGCCAATAGTCGCGCCACAGATCGGCCAGGCCGTAGCGCGACGGCTGGTCGAAGGGCGGCAGGCGGAGGGCACGCATGGCCTGCTCGATAGGCAGATACTCCGCCGGGGGGTCGAAACCGGCGATCTGGGCCTGCAGGGCGACCGGGCCCTCGGGATCGAGGGTGAGCAGGGCAGCGGTGACTTCCCGCACCGTGCGCGCATCGGTGGTCGGCAGCGCGATCAGGGGCCACTCCGGATAGAGCCGCGTCGAGCTGAGGAAGGGGTAATCGGCCAGGGCCTGGCGGTTGATGACCTTGATCCGGTTCAGGTCGAGCCGACCGTCCGCGGCCTGCTCTTCCAGTACCTCGGTACGAATGAAGCCGACATCGACGGTGCCGTTGAGGACCTGTTGCACCACGGCGTCATGGCTGCCCACGTCCAGGAGCTGGGCCTGGACCGGCGGCGGCAGCCCCGCCTGAACGATCTCGTGGAGCTGCGCCATGTAACCACCGGTGTGATAAGGCCCGGGGATGGCGACGCGCTGGCCCGCGAGATCGGCCAGCCCAGCGAGGTCATCCCGTCCGGCGCGGGTGAAGATCACCCCGCCAAGGCTGCGTGTCGGGGAGCCGTCGAAGGCCCGTTTCACCATTGTGGCGATGGCGCCGGTGAGATGGCTGTGGGTACGCAACTGGAGGTAGTGCCGCGGATTGGTCAGCACCAGGTCGACCTGATGCCTCCGCACCGCCTGATCGAGTTCGTCCTGGGACATCGCTTTCAGCTCGACCCGCGTCCCCGGCAACCGCTCGTCCAGATAGCTGGCCAGGGGCGCGAAGCGCTGCATCATGATCTCCGGGGGGCGGTAGGCGTAGATCCCGAATGTCAGGACCTTCTCGGCCTCCGCCGCGGCTGCTGGCACCACCGTCAGCCCGAGGGTGAGGCCAAGGGTGAGGGTGATCGTTAGCGTGAAATTCACGGGGAAGCCTTTCATGCTCAGGGGTGTGGCCTGGGGCCTCATGCCAGCTGGCGTGAAAGCCACGGCCAAGTCTTTCATTTTCAGAGGGGTAGACCACCTCCTCATGAAAGTTGGCACGAGGCCCAGCGCAAGCCCGAGGGTGAGCGGGAAGCTGAGAGGGGAGGTGCGGGTGAATGAGCGGCAAAGCCGCCGCCAGCGTCCGGAGGTCATGGCGTGCTCATCCGCAAAGACCGCACGAAGCGTTCCTCGGTCAGGCCATCCAGATCGGCCGGGACGCCCGGGACGGCGAGCAGGCCCTCGGCCACCAATAGGCCATTCAGATCCGCGGCGACCGGATACAAGGGCCCTGGCGCGCGTAGCAGATCGCGATTGCCCGTCAGGTCGGGTAGCGTGATGCCGGCCAGGGCCTCGCGCACCTCGGCGAAGGTGGTCTGTTGCCGGTGAGCGATACGGTACAGGGCATCGTCGCGGTTATGCTCCAGGTGCGCGATGGCGCGAAAATGCGCCTCGACCAGACCCGGAAGCGCCGGGTGATCGAGGCGCTCCCGGCGCACGGCGAGCACGTCGAAAATCGTGTTGGGCATTTGCCGGCTGTCGAAGAGGCGGCGGGCGCCCGCGCGCTCCAGCCGGGTGGCGACCGGGCCATAGGTCACCACCGCGTCGATTCGGCCCTCCTGCCAGGCCGCGAACTGCTCTTCCGGAGGGATGAGTTGGCGCTCGACATCGGCCAGGGTCAGGCCGGCGCTCGCCAGCGCCCGGGACAGCACCAGCGGACCCAGGGCGGAGGACTCGAACCCAACCCGGCGCCCCCGCAAGTTGGCAATCGACGGGACCTCGGCGCGCGCCAGGAGCATGTCCGCCCCGGCGGAGACGTCGAAGACCAGGACCGCGCTCAAGGGGGTGCCCCTGGCGCGCGCCAGCAGCAGCTCCTCCAGGGTCAAGCCAGCGGCATCGAGGGTGCCCTCCGCCAGCGCCTGGGCCGAAGCGCTGAACGACGCGGTGGCGTACAATTCGACTCCCTCCGGCAGCCAGCCCAATTGCGCGGCGAGCGGCAGGGTCTCGTAACCGATCCAGGGATTGATGCCGACCCGTAGTGGGGCCGGCCGCGAGCATCCCGACAGGAGTAGACTCAGGTTCAGGCCCAGCACCAGGGCAATGCGAAGGCGATAGCAAG
>JAGVUH010000270.1 GCA_019136395.1 Gammaproteobacteria bacterium | reverse complement strand
GGGATCGAAGATGCCGCCCTCATCCCGGCAGCGGCGCCCCGGGGGATTGACGTGACCGAACGGGCTTTCCATGGCCTTGCAGGAACCGTCGCCCGCATAGCAGGCACCCCAGTCGGCGCCGCCAGGAAAGCCGTCACCCGGGACATAGCCGCAGGCGTAGGTACCTTCCGGCGCGACCCCGCCCGCCGTGGTGTCGATCGAGGAGGGATCGCCGGTCTCGTCGAGCCAGCCCGAAAAATAGTCCCAGCCAAGCGAATGCGGCATGGCCAGCCGATAGGGGCTGTTGCCCTGCAACCCGAGGTGGAACTTGCCGAAGATCGCGCTCTCGTAGCCGCGCTCCTTGAGGAGCTTGGGTACCGTGGTCTCCCAGGGCGAAACCATGGAGTTCGCGAGGTCGTCGGGTCCGAGCGCCCCATAGAGTTCGGTGCGCAGGGGGAAGCGGCCCGTGAAGATGACGGATCGGCCCACCGAACAGGCGGGCATCGTCCAGGCATTGTGGAAGCGCACGCCTGCTTCGGCGATCCGGTCAATGCTTGGCATCGCCGGGTTCAAGGCCTCCGGTCCGCCGTAACCGAAGGCCCGGAACTGGTCGATGCCAACGTCGTCGGTCAGGATGAACAGGATGTTGGGCGGCTTGGGCGCGGGAGGTTCAGCCGGCGCATGAGAGGAATTGGGTCCACAAGCCGTCAGGGTCGTGACAACCGAGAGCGCCGCCACGATCATGATGGAAAGGCGGGTAGTCTGAAACAAGAGGTGATCCTTGCGGTCAGGGCGAAGACAGGGATAGGGCGTTGCATGATACAGCCTCCCCCCAATTCGTTACCAAGATCCCGCCACCCTGGAGTCACACCCTGGTAATTTTGCGCAAGCAACCTCAATCTCTGACCGCACCATACCGGCCTTCCGGAGTCCCGCCCATGATCAATCCCCATCTCAGCCGCCACCCAACCCTGGGCTACCGCTCAACCATTCTGGGTGCCTTGGCCCTGTTCCTCGCCATCTTCTCGGCGCCTGGCATAACCCTGGCCGAGGAACCGGAACCCCCGGCCGGCATGGCGGTAAAAAGCTGCGCCGCCACGCCGAAGCAAGGAGCCTGGCAACGCCCCGATCAGCAGGAGATCAAGCAGCGCCTCGACCCCCTCCAGTACCGGGTCACCCAGGAGGAGGCGACCGAACCCGCCTTTCGCAATGCCTACTGGGACAACCATGAGGAAGGGATCTACGTGGACGTGGTCTCCGGCGAGCCCCTGTTCAGCTCCAAGGACAAATTCGATTCCGGCACCGGCTGGCCCAGCTTCCACTCCCCCCTGGAACCGGCGCTGATCGTGGAGAAAAAGGACCGCAAGTTCTTCATGGAGCGCACCGAGGTCCGTTCACGCCATGGGGATTCCCATCTCGGGCACGTCTTCCGGCCCCGGCCCGACGGGGCTGCGCTACTGCATCAATTCCGCCGCCCTGCGCTTCATCCCCGTCGCCGACCTGGAGCGGGAGGGTTACGGCGATTACCTGGCCCTGTTCACCGCTGACCCGCCCGCCACTTCCAAGCAACCCCGCCGGGCCCTGGCGACCTTCGGCATGGGCTGCTTCTGGGGCGCGGAGGTGAAGTTCTGTAACCTCAAGGGGGTGACGCAGACCCGGGTCGGCTATGCTGGCGGCCACACTGCTGAGCCGACCTACCGCCAGGTGAGCAGCGGCCGCACCGGGCACGCGGAGGTGGTCCAGATCGAATACGACCCGGACCTGATCAGCTACGACCAGTTACTGGAGGTCTTCTGGCAAGGCCATGACCCCACCACCCTGAACCGCCAGGGGCCGGATGTGGGCACCCAGTACCGTAGCCTCATCCTGGCTCGGGACGCCGCCCAGGAAGCCGCGGCCCGCGCCTCCCTGGCCCGGCAGGCCGGGCGTTTCCCCAGTCCCATCGTCACGGAGATCGCCACCGCCACCGACTTCTTCCCGGCCGAGGACTACCATCAGCGCTACCTGGAAAAGCGCGGCCGGGCGAGCTGTGTCGCCAATTGAGGGCAAGAGTGATGGTCTACTTCCAATCAGGCTGGCTCGCGGCCAGCAAGGCCGCCCAATCGTCCGGTGGGTGCCCCCGCTCCAGCATGCGTTGAAAGACGGCATAAGGGTCGCTTTTGCTGCCGGAGGCGCGCAAGGTGTTTTCATCATTCACCCACGCGAAGATGATGATCCGGGATTTTGAGTCGAACCGAAAAAACAACCGAAAACGCCGACCGATTTTCGCGCGCCGCCAGTGCCGAAAAGCCGTACCCAGCGTATTGCCCTGCCGATATTCCTCGCGGTTCGGATCGCTCGGTACGGCCTCAAAGATCAATTTCGACAGCGCGGTAAACAACCTGACGTTGGCGTTGGACGCGCAACCTTCCGGGTCCTGCCTTTGCGCCCGATCAACGGCGGCGTGCAGTTTCTGCAGCTGCTCAACCAGACAGGCGTGAAAGAGCAGGTTCCAGCCGTGACGCTGGATCACAGCGCGACATCACCTTCAATCTCCGCAGCCAAGTCGACGGGCTGGGGCAGCGTCGCCAGCATGGCTTGCACGAGATCGTCGGGCAAGCCGGACAGGTGCCGACCGTTACGAATATCCCTCTCCAGCAAGGCCAAAAAGCTCGCGATGGCGGGATCTTCATGAACGGAGTCCTCGACCCGGGTCACGATGACCCGTGAGCCGCGCAGGTCAAACGCCACCTTGCCGCCGCGGTCCACGCCCAGGGCCTGGCGGATGGGCTTGGGTATCGTGATCTGGCCTTTCGAGGTGATGGTGGCAACTTCATGAATAGTGGACATAACATTCCTCCCGCAAGCCACGCGATGGTAAGGAATGATCCTTACATCGTCAAGCACTACAATCAGCCTATCCCTCGGCATGCACTCAAGCCTTGGTCCCCCATCGATTGCCTGAAAAAACGGGTACCCTGAACGACCCGAGTTGATTAATGAACGGCCCTATAATATTCCGGGACTTGATAGTTACCCGCCCGGCGTTCCGCCACCGGAGAACCCCATGGAAATCTCGACCGCCGTCATCCTCACGATCGCCCTGGTGGCGATCTTCTACCTCATCGCCATCTACAACCGGCTGGTGGCCCTGCGCAACCGCTTCCGCAACGCCTTCGCCCAGATCGAGGTTCAACTCAAGCGCCGCCATGACCTCATCCCCAACCTGGTGGAGGTCGCCAAGCGTTACCTGGCCCACGAGCGGGACACCCTGGAGGCGGTGACCGTCGCCCGCCAGGGGGCGGTGGCGGGGCTGAGCCGCGCCGCGGCCAACCCGGCGGACCCCAGCGCCATCACCGGCCTGGGCCGGGCGGAGGGGGTGCTGACCGGGGCCCTCGGGCGGCTCAACATCGTCGTCGAGGCCTACCCGGACCTCAAGGCGGATGCCAACATGCGCCAATTGCACGAAGAACTGACCAGCACCGAAAACAAGGTCGCCTTCGCCCGTCAGTCCTTCAACGACGAGGTCATGACCTACAACAGTTACCGCCAGTCCTTCCCCCAGCGCCTGGTCGCCGGCCTCTTCGGCCATGGCGAGGACGCCCGCTGGCTGGAGTTCGAGGACAGCGCCGCCATCCAGCAGGCGCCCAAGGTCAGCTTTTAGCAGGCCCTGGGGCCATTCGCATACCCTGTCGGGTCAGGAACTCAAGCATGGACTTTTTCGGCGCCCAGGACGCGGCCCGGCGGCAGACGGCCTGGCTGGTGATCCTCTTCGCCCTGGCAGCGATCGGGCTGGTGGTCATCACCAGCCTGTTCATCCTCTTCGTCTTCGGCCTCTTCGGCGGGACCCTCTCGGTCAGCCATCTCCAGGAGGGCGGCCTGCTGGGGCGTATCGACTGGGCCGCCTTCGCCGGCGTCGCCCTGGTGGTGGCCCTGATCGTGGCCGGCGGCAGTCTCTATAAGATCATGGTCCTATCCCGCGGCGGGGCGGCGGTGGCGGAGGCCCTGGGCGGCCGTCTCCTCGCCCCGGACAGCGAGGACCCGGAGACTCGGCGGGTGCTGAACGTGGTCGAGGAGATGGCCCTCGCCTCCGGGACCCCGGTGCCCAACGTCTATCTACTGGAGGGGGAGGGCGGCATCAACGCCTTCGCCGCCGGTCTCACCCCGGGGGATGCCGTCATCGGCCTGACCCGCGGGGCGGTGGCCGGGCTGAGCCGGGACCAGCTCCAGGGGGTCGTGGCCCATGAGTTCAGCCACATCCTCAATGGCGACATGCGCCTCAACCTCCGCCTGGCGGGCCTGCTCCATGGCATCCTGCTCATCGGCCTCATCGGCCGGGTACTGGTCCAGGCCGGTGGCCGGGGCGGCGGGGGCAAGAGCCGCGACCGGGCCGCCTTC
>JAGVUH010000610.1 GCA_019136395.1 Gammaproteobacteria bacterium | reverse complement strand
AGTGGTATCCTGGTCGAGGAGATCTTCCCCGATGGCGTGGCCCTGGCCTTCGAAGGCCATCGCTTCTTCCAGCCGCGCTAGGCATCCGCGAGGCGCTCCGCTCCAGCCTTCACACCGTCACCCATCTTCTCCCATCACCACTCAGGCCAAGGTATGGTGCCCGCGGGGCCCTGCCGAATCCTCCTCATCCGGGGGCACCCATGCCAGGCACCTCAAACACACCCAGCCGAGAAGTCACCTTCAGCCCGGACCTTATCCCCGTCCGTCACGCTGCCATCGCCCATGGTAAAGCCACTGCGCAGGGAGACGTCACCGCGCATGGACCCCGTGTGCAAGGCGACACTGCCATCCATGACGAGGCCACCGCGCGCGACGCGGCCAGTACTCTTCAGGAGGCCATCCTTCATGAAGAAGCGGGTGCCCTTGGCGCCGCCCCGGCCGCTAATCGTCCGGGCACCTTCCTGCTGGAACTGATCAAACCCTCCCACTACGACGACGAGGGCTATGTCATCCAGTGGCTCAAGGCCTGGATTCCCTCCAATTCCCTCGCCTCCCTCTATGGCTTGGGGCGGGTCGCTGATCGGGAGCGGGTCCTGGGCGCGGAGGTCCGGATCGCCATCCAGGCCTATGACGAGACCAATACCCGGGTCCCGGTGGCCGATATCATCCGGCGCTTTCAGGCCAATGGGGGGCGGGGACTGATCTGCCTGGTGGGGGTCCAGTCCAACCAGTACCCCCGCGCCCTGGACCTGGCCCGGCGTTTTCGCGAAGCAAGGCTGCCGGTGGCCATCGGTGGCTTTCATGTCAGCGGCTCCCTGGCCATGCTGCCGCGCCTGACGCCCGAGTTGCAGGCGGCCCTGGACCTGGGCATCACCCTCTTCGCCGGGGAGGCCGAGGAGCACTTCGCCGCCCTTCTGCGCGCCGCTGACGCGGGCCGTCTGGCACCGGTCTACAACTTCATGGCCCAACTGCCGGCGCTGCAGGGGCAGTCGCTGCCCCATCTGCCACCGGAAGTGGCGCGGCGCTACGCCCCCATGCCCGGGACCTTCGACGCCGGGCGCGGCTGTCCCTTCCTGTGCAGTTTCTGCACCATCATCAACGTCCAGGGCCGCAAGTCGCGCTATCGCGATCCGGACGACATCGAGTCCCTGCTGCGCGCCAACTTGGCCCATGGCATTCGCCACTACTTCATCACCGACGACAATTTCGCTCGCAACCGCAACTGGGAACCCATCTTCGATCGCATCATCGCCCTGCGCCAGGAACTGGGGGTCAAGTTCAATTTCACCATCCTGGTGGACACCATGTGTCACACCCTGCCCGGCTTCGTCACCAAGGCGCGGGCGGCGGGGGTCTCCCGGGTCTTCATCGGCCTGGAGACGGTGAATGCGGACAACCTCAAGTCCGCCAACAAGAAGCAGAACAAGCTCGCCAACTACCGGGACATGCTCCTCGCCTGGCAGCGCCAGCGGGTCACCACCTATTGTGGCTACATCCTCGGCTTTCCGGACGACACCCCGGAATCCATCCTGGCCGACATCGAGACCATCAAGCGGGAACTGCCCCTCGATATCCTGGAGTTCTTCTGCCTAACGCCCCTACCGGGCTCGGCGGACCATCAGGCGCTCTTCAACCAGGGCGCGCCCCTGGAGCCGGATCTCAACCGCTATGACCTGGAGCACGTCTGCACCACCCACCCCCGCATGACAAAGGCCGAGTGGCAGCAGGTCTATGCCCAGGCCTGGGACAGCTACTACTCCCTGGAGCATCTGGAGACCCTGATGCGCCGGGCGGCGACCTTCGACCGCAATCCCAAGCGCATCATGGAGATCGCCCTGGAGTTCTATGGCTGCTTCCGGTTCGAGCGGGTCCATCCCCTTCAGGGCGGTTTCTTGCGCCGCAAGGTGCGCACCGATCGCCGGCCGAGCCTGCCGGTCGAGTCGCCCTGGACCTTCTATCCCCGCCGGGCCGGGGAAATCTGGCGGACCTATGGCGGCCTGCTGGCCTATGCCTGGCGGGTCTGGCGTCTCTATCAACGGGTGCGGCGGGATATCCGGCGGCCGGGCTACCGCTATGAGGACGCGGCCCTGCGCCCGGATGCCTGAGCCAGACCTCATCAGCGGGGCGGAACCTGACGCTTGACCCTAGGTCACCTCCTCGACAACGCGCTGGGCCTCCCACGCAAGCAGGATGCCGGCGGTGTGCTGGGGGGGCCGATCCCTAGTGCTTGGGGGCCTGCTGGGCCGCGGCGCCCCCAAGCCGATGCGGGATCCTGGCGGCTAACCCCTAGCGCCCCGCTGGCTCATCGCCCAGGAGCCTTCCATCCGGCTGCAAGCGCTTGCCGTAGTAGTCGTAGTGACCGGCGTGGTAGAGCCGCGCCGTCTCCGCCAGGTTACCCCTGAAGCGCGGGTCCTGGGGACGTTCCTGGGCATTGATGAAGGCAGCCACATCCCAGGCATCCTGATCGCTCAGGCGTTGGGCCGGCCCCAGGGGCATGTTGTGTCTGATGTAGGCGGCGGCGGTGTCGATGAGATGCATGCCGGCACCCCAGTTGTAGGACTGGGGACCCCAGAGGGGCGGGAAGAGCAACTCGCCGCGCGCCCAGGTGCCCTGACCGTCGCTGCCGTGGCAGACGGCGCAAACAGTCCGGTAGACCCCGGCGCCGCGGTCGGGATCGAAGCCTTGGGGGGTCGGATTTAGGGCCAGGTAACCACGCCCCGGCATCCGGGTATCCCCCGTGGGTGCGCCGGTGGCGAGCCAGTAGATGTAGCTTTGCAGGGCGACCAGGGTGGCGCCGTCGGCCTCGGGGGCATGCCCGACGGCGGATGCCGGTGCGTTCATCGAGTAGGTGAAGCACCCCTGGATACGCTCGACGATGCTGTTGATGCGCTGATCCTTGGTGCGGTAGGCGGGATAGGCGACCCAGGCGGCCCACATGGGGGCCGCGCCC
>JAGVUH010000162.1 GCA_019136395.1 Gammaproteobacteria bacterium | reverse complement strand
CCCAGGTAGAAATGCAGGGGCGGGGCCGCGCCCTGACGGGCCAGGGCCGGCAGGGTGCGCAGGCAATCCGCCAGGTGATCCCGCACCGCCCGGGCCATGATCTCCGCCGGGGTCTGGACCAGATCCAGCAGCAGCCGGCCCCAGGCCTCGTCCCCCAGGAGTTGGCCGGCCTGGTATTCCCCCTCCTCATGGAGCAACACGGCCTGGACCTCCCGTTCTGTCATGGCCTCCAGCGCCCCTTCCAGGTCCCGGTCGAAGGGGTAGCAGGCGAAGGCCCGCCCCAGGGCGTTGTCCGGCCGGCTCCAGCGCCAGGTCTCCAGCTTTTCCCACAGCAGGCGCCGCAGTGACTCCCGGCGCAGGGTGATGCCGGAGCCGAGGGTCATGGCCGGGGGGGCGGTCAGATCCCGGGCATGCTCCCGGGCGACGATCAGAACCTGGTAGTTGCCATGGCGCCGGGTCCATTCCAGGTCGCCAAGGACGAAGTGTGGCTTGGCCCCATGTCCCAGGCCACCGCCATAGGCCAGGCCATGGGGGGTGAGGCGCTGATTGATCGCCTCGGTGTCGAAGGGGTCGAAGACCTCATCGCCGATGGTCAGGGGGGCGAACTCGGCGTCTTCCAGGGTCTCCCAGAGCTGCTCGCGCTGGGCCAGCCAGTGACCGACCTGGTCCTTGCCCAGGCTGGCCCCGTAGGGCAAGCCCTGTTCCCAGCGGTAGTACTCGCGCATCTTCATGAGATAAACGCAGAGGGAGTGGTCGCCGCCATGCCGTGCATCGGAGATATGGCAGTTGTATTGCACGGTCTGGGTCAGCTCGCGCCGGTTTTCAGGGGTCATCCTCGCCTCCACATGTGGTCTCAGGCAGCGGGAGGGACGGCGCGGCCGCCCGCCCCGGGCCGGAGTGAATTTGCTACCCCAACCAACATGGTGGGGATTTGTCATCAACCAAGAGGAGCGACGCGTGGCCCTAAGAATCAAGAGTCACTGGAACAACGACGAGGCCGAGCGATCCCTGCCGGAGATCGCCAGCGCCCTGGCCTATATCGCCTGGCGCATCGCCGTCGACAAGGCCATCAGCCTGCATTGCGAGCGGTTCGTCTACCGGGACGATGCCCAGCGCCTGGGGGTGATCCAGGAGTACCTCCTCTTCCTCATCCAGATCGCCGACCGCCTGGCCAGTGACCGTCTGGAGACCGAGGACCGCCGCGTCCTTATCACCGCCCTGGCCCGCAAGCTCATCGAGCACGTCCAGGACAACAGCCAGGACCTGCTGGGCCCGGGCGATTACGGCAGACCCTTCATCGAGCGGCTCAATCTGCGTTCCGGCGAATACGCCGAATTCCAACTGGCGCCCGACGGCCCCAGCTACCCCTTCCTCCGCCACCTGGGCTTCGAGATCCAGACGTTGATGGGTGAGGCGTCCGAAAACCGCTGGGTCATCGACCAGGTGATGGACAAGGACGGTTACGAGGCATACAAAACCTTTGCCAAGGCCTTTGGGAACCTCTTTGAGTGAGTAGCCCCAGCCGCTCTCTCTTCCATAAGACAACCTCTCAACCCTCTCCCGCCAGGGCCGGAGGAATTGGTAACGCGCTTGTTCGAGACTTCTCCCTCCCCCCTCGTGGGGGAGGGCCGGGGAGAGGGGGTTGAAAGCCTACCTGATTGCCAGTATTCCCGGGATCGCTGGTCGGCAAAGGGCGGGCACCCCCTACCGGCCAGCCTGATCAGGCTATTTGGCCGCCGCCAGGGCCTGGGACAGGTCGGCGATGATGTCGTCGACATGCTCCAGGCCAATGGACAGCCGCACCATATCCTCCGAAACCCCGGCGCGGGCCAGTTCCGCCGGGGCGAGCTGGCGGTGGGTGGTGGTGGCCGGGTGGCAGGCCAGGGTCTTGGCGTCGCCGATGTTGACCAGGCGCACCGCCAACTTGAGGGCGTCGATGAATTTGGCCCCGGCCTCGCGTCCGCCCTTGATGCCAAAGGAGAGGATGCTGGAGGCGCGCCCGCCCATGTACTTGTCGACCAGGGGCTTGTCTGGATGTTCGGGTAGGCCGGCGTAGCGCACCCAGGCGACCTCGGGCTGTTCCTGAAGGAACTTGGCCACCGCCAAGGCGTTGTCGCAGTGGCGGTCCATGCGCACGTGCAGGGTCTCGATCCCCTGGAGGATGAGGAAGCTGTTAAAGGGCGAGATGGCGGCGCCCATGTTGCGCAGGGGCACCACCCGCGCCCGGCCGATATAGGCCGCCGGGCCCAGGGCCTCGGTATAGACCACGCCGTGGTAGGAGACGTCGGGTTCGTTGAGGCGGCGGAAACGTGCCTTGTGCTCGGCCCAGGGGAACTTGCCGGAGTCCACCAGGGCGCCACCGATGGTGGTGCCGTGGCCGCCCAGGTACTTGGTCAGGGCGTGGACGACGATGTCGGCGCCGAACTCGAAGGGCCGGCACAGATAGGGGGTGGGCACCGTGTTGTCGACGATCAGGGGGATGCCGTGGGCATGGGCCATATCGGCCATGGCGCCGATGTCGGCGACGTTGCCCGCCGGGTTGCCGATGGACTCGCAGAAGACCGCCTTGGTGCGCTGGTCGATGAGGGCCGCCATGCCGTCGATGTCGTTGGGGGCGGCGAAGCGGATCTCGATGCCCAGTTGAGGCAGGGTGTGGGCGAAGAGGTTGTAGGTGCCGCCGTAGAGGGTGGAGGTGGTGACGACGTTGTCGCCGCTCTCGCAGATGGTGAAGAGCGAATAGGTCACCGCCGCCATGCCCGAGGCCAGGGCCAGACCGCCGACGCCACCCTCCATGGCCGCCAGGCGCTTTTCCAGCACGTCGCTGGTGGGGTTCATGATGCGGGGTAACTACTCGCCCGGCTCGCAGGCTTTTCGCTAATGGCGGGTAACCGGTAGAGGGGAGCCGCTTGACATCATAGCGCCGTGAGCCTATGGTAGCGCGCCAAGACCGGCGGAC
>JAGVUH010000479.1 GCA_019136395.1 Gammaproteobacteria bacterium | reverse complement strand
ATATTGGCCCCAACCTGGACCTGCTCCAGGCGCTCCCGGGCGCAATGGGATCCTCTGTCGTCATCGTCGGCGATGGCTCCACCACCTATCGCGCCGTCGCCCACGAGATCGAGGCGGAACTAGCCAAGCGCCCCGCGATCAAGGCCACCTTCATCGCCGGCGCCAGCCTTGAGGCGCTCCAGGCCCGGCTGGCGGAGACCCCGGGCCCCCTGTTCCTGACCACCCTGGGCGGGCTCAAGGGCGCGGATGGCCAGGTGCTGAATCTGGAGCAGAGCATCCCCGCCCTGGCCGCCGGGCGCGATATCGTCCTGAGCATGGAGGCCTGGCCCAGGGGCAGACGGCCGCCCGCCTTGCCTTGGCTCATCTCGCTGGCCGGCCACTGCGGGTGTTGCCACCCGTGCTGGAGAGCCCCAACGAATACTTGTTCGATGACACCCGCCTCGGGACCCTGGGCATCCGCCTGCCGGAGGAGATCGCCGCCCAGGCACGGCTGATCAATCGCCGGTTGAGCTTCGTCGAGCGCCACCTGCAAGCCATCCTGGTCACCACCCTGCTGCTGATCGTGATCCTGGCGATCCTGCTGTTCTTTCTGGTTCAGTTGCGCCGCAAGAACCGGCTGCTGGAGCACCAGACCCACCATCTGCGGCATCAGGAGCAGCTCATCCGCGAAAGCGAGGAGCGTTACCGTCGCCTCTTCGAGCTGTCCGAGGACCCCATGCTGGTCATTCACGACCGGCACTTCGTCATGGCCAACGATGCCACCGCCCGGTTGCTGGGCTACGCCGATGCCACGGAGTTGCTGCGCGCCCACCCCTCCAAGCTCTCCCCGGCCCACCAACCGGACGGCCAGTCCTCCTTCGCCAAGGCCGAGGCCCTGTTCGACGAGGCGGAGGCCAAGGGCTTCCTGCGCTTCGAGTGGGAACACCTGCGCAAGGACGGCAGCCCGCGCCTGATCGACGTGTCCCTGACCCGCATCCCCCATCCCGGCGGCGGCGAGGACTTTTTCTGCGTCTGGCACGACATCACCGAGTGGCGGCGCGCCGAGGCCCAACTCATCGAACAGAAGAGCTACCTCGACAGCATCCTTAGCGCCTCGGCCACGGTGGGCTTCATCGGCACCGACCTCAATCTGGACATTCGTTACTACAACGACGCCGCCGCCCGCATCTGTGGCGCCGACCCGGAACTGGCCCGGGGTGGCCAGCTCTCCTTCAGTCAGTGCAAGACCCAGGGGCTGCTGGACGAGCACGCCCTGCGGCAGGCGCGGGAACAGGGCGAGTTCCGCCTCTCCCTGACCAAGCAGATTGGCCAGAAGCAGCAGTACGTGGATGCCCGGATCTCCCCCATCCGCGACCAGGACCAGGAGCGGATGTTGGGCTACCTGGTGATGGCGGAAAACGTCACCAAGCGCTACGAGACCGAGGCCCTGATCCGCTTCCAGGCGGCCTATGACGCCCTGACGCAGCTACCCAACCGCATCACCCTCCTCGACCGCCTGGCGGAGACCCTGGAGCGCTGTCGCCACCACCATCACTTCGGCGCCATCCTGGTCATCGACCTGGACAACTTCAAGCACATCAATGACAGCCTGGGCCACCCGGTAGGCGACAAGCTCCTGCAGGCGGCGGCCCAACGCATCCTGGCCAGCAAGCATGACGAGGACACGGTCGCGCGCCTGGGCGGGGACGAGTTCGTGGTCCTCTTGTCCGAACTCGGCGACCAACTCCCGCCGGCCATCGCCGAGGCGACGCGGGTGGCGGAGGACGTCATCGCCCGCATCGCCGAACCCTTCGATATCGACGGCAACCGCGTCCACACCACCACCAGCATCGGCATCACCCTGTTCCCCCTCCAGGCCGATTCCGCCACCGACATCCTGAAACAGGCCGATACCGCCATGTATCAGGCCAAGGAGGCGGGTCGCAATGCCTTCAGCTTCTTCTCGCCGGAGATGCAGCGGCAGATCGAGGAGCGCATGCACTTGCTGGCGCACCTGCGTCAGGCCCTGACCGAGCACCGCCTGGAGGTCTGGTATCAGCCCCAGATCGACGACCAGGACCGGCTGACCGGGGTCGAGGCCCTGGTCCGCTGGCGGCACCCCGAGCTCGGCATGATCCCCCCGACGCGCTTCATTCCCCTGGCCGAGGAGAGCGGCCTCATCGAACCCCTGAGCCATCAGGTCCTCCATCAGGCCCTCGCGACCCGTGAACGGTGGGTGCGCGACTTCCCCAACCAGGCCATCCCGCGCCTGTCGGTCAACGTCAGCGCCCTGCAATTCCGCAAGGACGGCTTCGTCGAACAGGTCCACCAGGCCCTGGCCGAGACCGGCGCCGACCCCCGGCACCTCATCCTGGAGATCACCGAGAGCATGCTGGTCGGTGACGTCGAGGCCACGGTAGAGAAGATGCAGGCCCTCAAGGAGTCGGGGGTGCGCTTCTCCATTGACGACTTTGGCACCGGTTATTCGTCTCTCGCCTATATCAAGCGCCTGCCCATCAGCGAGATCAAGATCGACCGCTCCTTCGTCCAGGACATGCTGGAAAACCCCAATGATTCCGTCCTGGTCTCCACCATCATCGGCCTTTCACGCCAATTGAACCTGGAGGTGGTGGCCGAAGGGGTGGAGAACGAGGCCATGCGCGATGCCCTGCTCGCCAATGGTTGTCGCCTGTTCCAGGGCTACTTCTTCAGTCGACCCTTGCCTCCCGGGGAATTCGAGCAACAGTATTTCCGGAGCTAAGCCAAACCAGGTACCACCCCGGCGCCGGGCCTACCTCGCGCGAGCCTGACCCGAAGCGATGTCCAGGACCACCACGCCTGCCCCCTCCTTACCCCAAAGCGATGCCTGAGTCCAAGCCCTCTGATTCTTCCCCGGCCAACGCCGCCCAGGCGGATCGCCCCCCGCCACCGCGCCAGGGTAAGCGGGGAGAGTTCCTGGTCGCCCTGCAAGTCGCGCTGGTGGTGGCCTTCCTGTTCACCTCCCCCTGGAACCCCTGGCTCACGCCCGACTTGCTGGAGCCGACCCAGACCCCACGCATCGCCATCCTGGTCCTCTGCGGCGTCATTGCCCTGGCCATCGGTGGCCTTGGCGTCCTTAAGCTGGGTTCTAATCTGACGCCCTTACCCTATCCCCGGGATGGCAACCGCCTCGTGACCCAGGGCATCTATGCCTTGATCCGCCATCCCCTCTACAGCAGCCAACTCTTTGCCGCCTTGGGCTGGGTGGTCTATAGCCTGAGCCTCAGTCACCTGCTGTTGCTGGTCATCGGCTTCGT
>JAGVUH010000595.1 GCA_019136395.1 Gammaproteobacteria bacterium | reverse complement strand
ATCCACGGCTACTTCCCCCCAATCAGTGTCTATCGGGCCATGCTGGAACGTCTCAACCAGCCCAATGGGTCTGTTCACTAACAGGTGTTGCACTTGGTACTAGAAACCGCCCCGTAAATTGATTTGTTACGGTTAAAACGGGAAAGATCCATCACCGGAAAGGGTCTATTCATCTCTCTGGGGATTCCTCCCTCGCGGTTCAGGAGGGGAAACAAATTTTTCATTGACTTTTTTGATTTCTAATTTTACGATTATTTGTACGCTGTAACTTTTTCTAACCGAGGTAACTCCCATGGATGCGCTGGCCGAGCTCAAAGCTCAAATTGCTGAACTGACCCGACAGGCGGAAGAACTGGTAAGACAGGAAAAGGCTTCCGTTATCGAAGAGGTCAAAAGAAAAATTCAGGATTACAACCTGACCGCCCGCGATCTGGGGCTGGATGTCCTGGCGCCACCCCTCAGGGAGCGTGGCCGAGCGGTGGCGAGAACGGAAAAGCCAGTGCCCAAATATCGGGACGAATATGGCCGGGAATGGTCAGGAGGGCGCGGCAGAAAACCGGCCTGGGTGCAACAGATTATCGAATCGGGGGGGGATATCGAGGAATATCGGAACCCAGATTATCGGAACCCAGATTAGTCCTCACCTTCCCCCGCAAAAAAGCCAGCCAAAAAAGCTGGCTTTTTTGTCTCTTCCAGTTTACTCCTAGATGTCGGCAAGGGGCCAAAATGGGGCTTACCCCTTTCATAGCACCCAATAATGACTTCCTGGATGGGCATACAGAAATGGCAACCTGGCCAAAAAAGGGGTCGTGAAATCATTTAACCGCTGGCCGAGCCAGGCAGGGAAAGGCGGTGCGTCCGCCAAGCAGGGAGGGGAGGGAGGTCAGGGCTGGCAATGGAGGCGAGATAACCAGGCTGGGGAATGAAATGCTGAATGTCAGGTTCCACCGTCCTGCTCAGGGGGTGATGGAATAGTCCGTGACCGGTGAATTTGACCCGGGCTTCGAGACCGGTCCAGAAACGGGTGAAGAGTTGCGGACGTTCCTCCGGATCACAGGCCTGCAATTGCTCAATCTCCGCGGCGGCGAAGAGGCGCTGGGCAATGGCGATCATGTCGCGGTGGGGAGTGATCCGTTCACAGTCGACGCCGACCGGTTGATCCCGGCGCACGGCGACCAAGGCCAGGTCACCGCTGGTGGTCAGGTTGAATTCAAGGTCACCCGTCACGGCTGGTTTACCTTGGGGTCCCGGGGTGAGGCGGATTCTCTCAGGTGCTTGTCCCAGATACCTGGCCAGGATCAACCGGAGACCGGCATGAGCGCGCAGGTAGGCGTGGCGGTGACGGGCCAGCCTGAGGCGGGTGGCTCGCTCCTGTTCCGGGGGGGAAAGCAGCGGCCACAGTGCAACGAGCCTTGCCCGCGCCTCGGGGCTATCGTCATCCTCACCTCCGCCGCGGTCCTCCCCTGGGCCACCAGAGATGAGCCAGAGATGGAGGTCGGCCGGTCCCAAGGTCGCGGGGAAGGGAGCGGTGTGCCACTGGATATCCATCGCCAATCAATCTTCTCACGCAAAATTCTCAGTAAATCAGTTCGGTGGAGCGATCATGCCGAAGTCGGGAGGCACTGCGCCCGAGTGCCCGTGCTTTCCCTTTATAATGCCTCCCCCCGCACTTCGGAGGCCAGTATGGTTCACCCTCTCACCGACCCGACCTTACAGGGGATCGTGGAAGCGATCTGCGCCAAAGGCTGTCGTCAGGTCTGGCGGGATCTGGCGGCCTGGGAAAGGGGGGAACTCCCGGTTGAGGCCAGGGGGCTCGGCGATGCCGAACTGGAGCGGGTGCTGGCGGAACTGAAGGCGATCATGGCCGTTTACGATAGTTGTCAGCCGGATATTGGCCCTGCTGAGGGTTCCCAGGCGCAGTGATCGGCGTCCAACCTTCAACTCCATTACTCATGGAACGTTATGCGGAACATCATTGACCAGATCAGCCAGGAACTCGCGGCCCGTCCCGCCCAAGTGGCCGCCGCCGTCCAACTCCTCGACGAAGGCGCCACGGTGCCCTTCATCGCCCGCTACCGCAAGGAGGTGACCGGCGGCCTGGACGACGTCCAGTTACGCCAGTTGGAGGAGCGCCTGGGCTACCTGCGGGAACTGGAGGAGCGCCGCGACCTGATCCTGCGCGGCATCGAGGAGCAGGGCAAGCTGACCGCTGAGCTCAAGGGCGAGATCCTTGCCGCCGACACCAAGCAGCGCCTGGAGGACCTCTACCTGCCCTACAAGCCCAAGCGCCGCACCAAGGCCCAGATCGCCCGGGCGGCGGGGCTGGAGCCCCTGGCCCTGGGTCTGCTGGAGGACCCTAGCCAGGAGCCGGAGGCCCTGGCGGCCCAGTTTGTCGCTGCCGCCAAGGGGGTGGCCGATGTCGCCGCGGCCCTGGAGGGGGCGCGGCAGATCCTCATGGAGCGCTTCGCCGAGGACCCGGAGCTGACCGGCCGGCTGCGGGAGGGGCTCTGGATCCCTTCCCACCGCGCCCTGGCCCTGTTCCGTGGCCGTAACCAGGGGGTGCTGGCCCTGGATCTGATCCCGGGCGCGCCCGGGGACGCGGGGGCGGACCCGGACGCGGTCTGGATCCAGACCCTGGCCGCCCACTTCGGCATCCAGGATCGTGGTCAGCCGGCGGACGCCTGGCTGCGGGAGACGGCGCGCAAGGCCTGGCGCGTCAAGCTCTTCACCCGCCTGGACCTGGACCTCAAGTCGCGCCTGCTGGCGGCGGCGGAGGAGGAGGCGATCCGCGTCTTCGCCCGCAATCTCTCGGCCCTGCTCCTGGCCGCCCCCGCCGGCCGGTTGCCCACCCTGGGCCTGGACCCGGGCCTGCGCACCGGGGTCAAGGTGGCGGTGGTGGATGGCACCGGCCGGGTCGTCGCCACGGAGACCATCTATCCCCATGTCCCCCGCAACCAGTGGGACGCCAGCATCGCCCGCCTCGCCGCCCTGGCCCGGGACCATGGCGTCAAGCTGATCAGCATCGGCAACGGCACCGCCTCCCGGGAGACGGACCGACTGGCGCGGGACCTGATCAAGCGCCATCCGGAGCTGGGCCTACGCTCCCTGGTGGTGAGCGAGGCCGGGGCCTCGGTCTATTCCGCCTCCGAGTACGCCTCCCAGGAACTGCCGGAGTTGGACGTCTCCCTGCGCGGGGCCGTGTCCATCGCCCGCCGGCTACAGGACCCGTTGGCGGAGCTGGTCAAGATCGAGCCCAAAGCCATTGGCGTCGGTCAGTACCAGCATGACGTCAACCAGTCCCAGCTCGCCCGCACCCTGGAAAAGGTGGTGGAGGACTGCGTCAACGCCGTGGGCGTGGACCTCAATACTGCCTCGGTACCCCTGCTGACCCAGGTCTCCGGCCTCAGCCGTGGCCTGGCGGAGAACATCGTCCGCCACCGCGAGCAGCACGGCGCCTTCCCCAACCGCGCCGCCCTCAAGGCCGTGCCCCGCCTGGGGGACAAGACCTTCCAGCTCTGCGCCGGCTTCCTGCGCGTCCCGGATGGCGACGAGCCCCTGGATACCTCCGCCGTCCACCCCGAGGCCTACCCGGTGGTGCGGCGCATCCTCACCCGGGCCGGCAAGGGCATCCGCGAACTGATCGGCGACGTCGCCACCCTGCGCCGCCTGGACCCGGCCCAGTTCACCGACGACCAGTTTGGCCTGCCCACGGTCAAGGACATCCTGGCGGAGCTGGAAAAACCGGGGCGGGACCCGCGCCCGGAGTTCAAGGCGGCGGAATTCCTGGAAGGGGTGGAGACCCTCGACGACCTGCGGGAGGGCATGGTGCTGGAGGGCACGGTGACCAACGTCACCAACTTCGGCGCCTTCGTCGACATCGGCGTCCACCAGGATGGCCTGGTGCACATCTCGGTCCTGGCGGACCGCTTCGTCAAGGACCCCCACGAGGTGGTCAAGACCGGCGACCTGGTCAAGGTCAAGGTGCTGGAGGTGGACAAACCCCGCAAGCGCATCGCCCTGAGCATGCGCCTGGGAGATCGGCCGGTGACCGGGTCCAGCGGTGCGCAACGCCGCGAGCGGGAGGCGTCAGGCTCCGGGACCCCGACCAGACCCCAGACCAGACCACAGCCGGGGAACGGGCCCGCGCCCACCGGCGGCGCCATGGCCAAGGCCTTCTCCCGGGCGAAGGATGGCAGTCAGCGGCGCTGAACTGAAAGGCTGCCAGGGAAGGTCCAGGGCTGGCAGGGAGGCCCTCAGGCCGCCTGCTTCTGCTCCGCCCGGGCCTCGATGCTCCGGATCAGGGGATAGAGGTGTTCGGTCTCGCGATCGATACGCTCCAGGACCATGTCAAAGATCTGGTTGGTTTCCTCGACGAAGCGGGCGTGGTCCTTGATGTGCAGGCACTGATGGGGCGGAGAGCAGTAGCGCTTGAGGTAGTCAGCGAAGAGGCGCTTGAACTCGGAAGAACCGGAGAGAAACCGGTCGGCGGTATTGCGCACGGTCTGGGCCTCGTGGGACAGCAGTTGCCGGCAGAATTCCCGGTCGACCTTTTCCATGTGTTTTTTCACTAACTGGACGTAGTCGAAAAAGATGCCCTCGGCAATCTTGGTGTCACACATGAAGCGGTCCTGGATGAGATAACGGAAGACATTGTTTTTTTCCGTGATCTCATGGATTTCTTGGTGCAGGGTGGTAAAGGTGGCCATAAGGCAGACTCCATGGGTGGGCCGCGGCCATCGCGCCGCTCGGCCAGGTTGTGATGCGGAAAAATGTTGACAGCGCGGAATGAGTCAGGCGCGGAGGGCAGGGTGGCAAGTCGGTTCATGACCCCGGAACGAACGTGCGGAGTTTAGCCCAGCCGCCAGGGCCATGCCATCGGTCTGACATAAACCCACGTCGCCGGACTTGACCCAGCTCAAGGCATGCCGACGCAGGGGGGTGTTTCATGGCGGGTGGCGCGACCCGGGTGAGACCTGGGAATTAGAACAGGGGGGATGAAAACAGGGGATGAACGGCGAAGACAAGCGGGTGCCGGCCTCCCGGGGCAATCAACTGAGCGCCTGGCTAAAACAGTACTTGGCCAAACTGCGGGGCCGCGCCTCGACTGGGCCCTCCTCCGTCGCCTTGGGCGAGGTCATCTGGTCGTGGGTCGGGGCCTTCCTCGGGGTTGGCGCCTTGAGCCTGCTCAACATCAGCCTCCTGACGCCCGGGGACAATCTGCTTCTGATCGGCTCCTTGGGCGCCTCGGCGGTCCTCATCTACGGCGCCCCCCGTAGTCCCCTGGCTCAACCCCGCAACCTGGTCGGCGGCCATCTCCTCTCCGCCACCGTCGGCGTCCTCTGTTATCTGCTCTTCAGCCCCTGGCCGTGGCTGGCCGCTCCCCTGGCCGTGGCCACGGCCATCGCCCTCATGCACCTGACCCGCACCCTGCACCCCCCGGGGGGGGCCACGGCCCTCATCGCCGTGGCC
>JAGVUH010000428.1 GCA_019136395.1 Gammaproteobacteria bacterium | reverse complement strand
GCTCATGGGGGTGCTGGTAGCGGGCTTTCTGCTTGGCCGGCCGGGTCACGAGGGCCTAATCCCCTCGGCATGGGTCGCCGCGGCGGTCGGTGGTAACGGCCTGGGGGCCAACTTTCTGGCGGCACTGGTGGGGGCTTTCATGTACTTCGCGACCCTGACCGAGGTCCCCATCGTCCAGGGACTACTCGGGGCCGGCATGGGCAAAGGGCCGGCGCTGGCCCTGCTCCTGGCCGGACCAGCCCTGTCACTGCCGAACATGCTGGTGATCCGGAGTATCCTCGGCATGCCCAAGACGGTGGTCTATTGCTCATTGGTGGTAATCATGGCGACCCTTACCGGCCTAGTGTTCGGGGCCTTTTATGGTTGAGGCACTGTAAGTGCTCACCCCCTGCAGCCTGGGCCGGCTTCGGTAGCTCAATCCGCTGATTCACTTGCTCCCTCCCCCCTGGTGGGGGAGAGTTGGGGAGAGGGGGGGGGTTCGAACGGTTACGAGCTACTGAGCCGGCCCCGCCGATCGACCCCTCAACTCCGTCACCCAGACCTTCAGCGACCGCGCCACCCTGCTGGCTAGCCTGGTTGAAGACTCCCCCTTTAACCAACTCCCTGACCTCCACCCCACAACGGAAGCGATCGACATGATCAAACTGCAAATCCTCGGCACCGGCTGCGCCAAGTGCGCCACCCTGGCCCTAAATGCCGACGTGGCCGCCCGGTCCCTGGGCCTCGACTATGCCCTGGAAAAGGTGACAGACATGAACGCCATCATCGACGCCGGGGTCATGAGCACCCCGGCCCTGGCCATCGACGGCGAGGTCAAGAGCGTAGGCCGCGTCCTGTCGGTGCAGGAGATCAAACAGCTATTGACGGCCTGAATCCGTGACCCTGCAAGCCCATTCATGCTAGTATCATTTCCTTGAGATCCAGACCCCTTCTCGGCAAATTCGGCGGAACGGCGGAACGGCGGAACGGCTTCAATCTGCCTTGCCCCCGCGCGGATAATGTCCCAGCCATCTTGCCATTGACGAGCGATTGGAAACCATGACCAGCCTTTACGAGACGGATTTTCATGCCTGGGCTCATCAACAGGCGACCTTATTACGCGCCGGGAATCTGGCCGCCGCAGATATGCCCAACATCATCGAGGAGATCGAGAGCATGGGACGGAGCGAACAACGCGAACTGGTCAACCGGCTGGCTGTGCTCATGCTCCATCTGCTCAAATGGCGCTACCAACCCGCCCTGCGGGGGAATTCCTGGAGGCTCTCGATTCGGGAACAACGGCTGCGCCTGGCCGCCCATCTGGAAGACAACCCCAGCCTGAAGTCCAAAATCGACCTGGCCATGTTACGCGCTTATTCCCTGGCCCTGATCGAGGCCGAGCGCGAAACGGGACTAGCGGAAGCCACCTTTCCCCCGGTCTGTCCCTTTTCCTTCACCCAGATGAGGGATGACGGCTTCTGGCCAGATCAGCAAGCCGTGGCTTAGCCATTCCAGGTGGTCAGGGGGGACAAGCCTTACGATGAGGAGTTCGCGCTTTAGAGGTCCCAAATCAGGTTTGACTTGCGCTGGGTATAATCCCCGCGTCATCAGGAGAAACCCATGAGTCACCATTTTGTCGAGACAGCCTTTCTGCCCTTGCGCGTCGCGGTGCTGACCGTCTCGGACAGCCGCGGCGAGGACCAGGACTCCTCCGGGAAGTACCTGAAGGAGGCCGCGGAGGCGGCGGGGCACCAGGTCCTGGCCAAGGAGATCGTCCGGGACGATGTCTACCAGTTGCGGGCGGTCCTGTCACGCTGGATCGCCGATCCCCAGATCAACGTCATCCTCAGCACCGGCGGCACCGGCATCACCGGGCGGGACAGCACCCCGGAGGCCCTGCTACCCCTCCTGGACAAGGTCATCGAGGGCTTTGGCGAGCTCTTCCGCCAGGTCTCCTTCAAGGACATCGGCACCTCCACCGTCCAGTCCCGCGCCATCGCCGGCCTGGCGAACGGCACCTTCATCTTCTGCCTGCCCGGCTCGACTGGTGCCTGTCGCACCGCCTGGGAGGAGATCCTCCTCGCCCAGTTGGACATACGCACCCGGCCCTGTAATTTCGCCCAACTCATTCCCCGCCTGCTTGAACGTTGAGGTAGCCCCATGACCACGCCAGATTGTTGCGACCCCGGCACCGGCGGCAGCCACCTGCTCCCCTGGCGCCAAGCCCTCGACCTGATGGTGAAATCCCTGGGCCCCATTGGCGAGGTCGAGGAGGTGCCGACGGCGGCGGGACTGGGGCGTGTCCTTGCCGCCCCGGTGGACAGCACCATCGAGGTCCCGGGCTGGGACAACAGCGCCATGGACGGTTACGCCTGCCGCCACGCCGACCTGGCCGCTCAGGGCGGGCGGCTGCGGGTGAGCCAGCGCATCCCCGCCGGGACGACCGGCACCCACCTGGAACCGGGCACGGCGGCGCGCATCTTCACCGGGGCGCCCATCCCCCCCGGGGCCGATACGGTGGTGATGCAGGAGGTCTGCCAGGTCAGCGGGGATCAGGTCCTCATCCCCCTGGACGTCCAGGCGGGGGCCAATATCCGCCGGATCGGCGAGGACATCCGCGCCGGCCGGCAGGTGATCGCCACCGGGACCCGCCTCGGCCCCCAGCACCTGGGCCTGGCCGCGGCGGTGGGCGTCCCGCGCTTGCACGTCTACCGGCGGCTGCGGGTAGCGGTCCTGGCCAGCGGCAACGAACTGGTCACGCCCGGCGAGCCACTGGGGCCGGGACAGATCTATAACTCCAATCGCTTCACCCTCCTGGGCCTGCTCCAGGGTCTGGGCTGCGAGATCCTGGACCTGGGGATCATCCCCGACACCCGGGAGGCGACGCTCGCCGCCCTGGGTCGCGGTGCGCGGGAGGCGGATCTGATCGTCGCCAGCGGCGGCGTCTCCGTCGGCGAGGAGGACCACCTCAAGCCGGCGGTGGAGCAACTGGGCCACCTGGACCTGTGGCG
>JAGVUH010000506.1 GCA_019136395.1 Gammaproteobacteria bacterium | reverse complement strand
TCAGGTAACTGAGGTGAGGTGGTTGTGGCGGGCTGCTCAGGCATGAGTGAAATTTACTTGCTTAGCTGCTTGTTAAGCAAGTACAACCTGAATAGTTACGTTTCACCTTCTTGGCGCAATGAATGCTATGGCCATCCACGATCACAAAAATGGGACGATCCATGCCGACGACCAAGCGCCGCAGAAACTCGCAAAAGGTCTCGGCGGTCACCCGTCCCTCATGGAGCATGAACCGCATTTCACCCTGCGCCGTAATGGCAGACAACATATTGACGCCATAGCGCGCACCCAAGCGCGGCACGATCGGGGTCTGTCCCACGGGACCCCAGGTGGTACCGCGGTGATAATCGGTCCGAATCCCGGACTCATCCGCGAACATAATCAAGGCGTTGATGTCTGCGGCTTCGCGTTGTATGGCGGGAAAATCCTCCTTCCGCCAGCGATCAACCAGCACCGGATTCTGTTCTATGGCGCGGTGGAGAGGCCGTTGGGGACTCAGACCCAACCGGCGTAACAGGCGACCTACCGAGACTTCGCTTAAGGCCACCTGGAACTCACGGTGAATTAACTCCCGCACCATTTTCAGCGTCCATAACGCATAAGGAAACTGGAGTTGCAGCGGATTATGATCGCGTATCAGGTTCACCAGGCGGGCGAGTTGGTCACCATTGAGTTTGGGCGGACGGCCCGACTTGGGTTGCGTCTTGAGAGCCTCTTCGCCGCCATAATGATATTTGGCGAGCCAGGTGTAGATCGTGCGGAGATTGATATCCAGCGTTTTCGCCAATTCTTCCGGTTTGGCGCCATCTAGAATCAATTTTATGGCGTGAATGCGCAAGGCTTCTTTGCCCGCACTGGTCAATTTTCGGCCATCAGTATTGCGTTTGCATTTCATAAATTACAGTATAACATAGATGGCTTTACTTTGTTTATCCTTATTAACGGCGGACCGGGCCTCAGGCCGCCTGGAGCCAATCCCGGGCCTGGGCGATCACGGCCTCGAACATCGCCGTCGTCAGGCGACCGGTCTGGGTGTTGTAGCGGCTGCAATGGTAAGAATCCAGCAGCCGCCGATCGTCAGGCAGCTCATGGCCAGCGCCATGGGCAAAGGGATAGGAGGGGGTCTTAAGATCCAGGGCCATCAGCACCGCCCCGTGGGCCACCCGCCCCAGGGCCAGGATCAGGGAGCCGGGCCCCAGGTCCGCCAGTTCGGCCCGCAGATAGGCGTTGCACTGGCGGGACTCGCCACCCGTGGGCTTGTTCTGGGGCGGCAGGCACTTGACGGCATTGGTGATTCTGCAGTCGCTCAGCACCAGACCGTCCCCCTGGGCGCGGGAAACCGGTACGCTGCCAAACCCGTAGCGGTGCAGGGTCTCGTAGAGCAGGATGCCGGCATGATCGCCGGTGAAGGGCCTGCCGGTGGCATTGGCACCATGCATCCCCGGGGCCAGGCCCACGACCAGAAGCCGCGCCTGGCGATCGCCGAAGGGGGCGACGGGGGCGGCATGGTAAGTTGGGTAGAGTCCCCGCACCTCGTCGAGGAAGCCCGCCAGGCGCGGGCAGCGCCGGCAGTCGGGGTCAAACCAGCCAGAAGGCCAGGGAGTGTCAGAGACGCGCACGATGAAGGACGACCCTCGCGGACAGGTGGACTGCAGCAGTCCGAACGGAGGCCACCGCCCTCAACGCAACCCCAGTTGTACCGCCAGCAGTTGCGTCTTCAACAGCAACCCGATCTCAATCGCGACACTGGAAGGACGGTTGATATTGCGCGGGATGGCCGTGGGTGAGAACCAGCGGTAGAGGCTATGCTCCGGACCGAGCTTCGGCCTCAGTTCCCGTTCGGTGAACATCACGAAGTAGTGAAATTCCCGCAGCCCGGCGGCATAACCGACCTCACGGAACGCCGCTTGGCTGAGGGGCTGGAAATTCCCTTCTTCGGGAGCAAAGCCAGTTTCCTCGCCCAGCTCACGCAACACCCCGGTCAGCGGGGATTCACCGGGCTCCAGATGGCCGCCAAAGAAATTCCAATACCCCGGCTTGTGGACGATCTGACTGCGCTTGCCGAGCAGAAACTTACCGCTGGAGTAGCAATAAATCAGGGCCCAGGCACCGGGATCGGTATTCATGGCGAGGGCCTCCCGATGGGCTCAGGAGTGGACCAGGGGTATGGACACGGCAGGCGAACGTCGGTCGTTATGGTCAGGTATCAACCCTGGCAAAGACCACGGGGGGAAGTGGAAAACCCAACCTATTAAGTGGCGGAGAGGGAGTCCTCCGATTTAGGATCTCAGGGGTTCCCACAAGATCCCACAACCCTTGATTTTTCGACCCTTTCTGTTCATCATGGTTTCATGAAGTACCACTGAAGCCGAGATCAGTTGGGGGACCGATTGGGGGACCAGATCTTTTGGCGGAGAGCCTCCCAGTGCCTGTAGAACAATAGGATACCACATGGGCAATTTAACTGTGCAGAGGGTCAAACATGTCGGCCCCGGTAAGTACGAGGATGGGGATGGACTTCGTTTGGTGGTGTCGGTAACCGGAAATAAAAAGTGGGTATTACGCATCACGGTCGCTGGTAAGCGCCGGGAGATGGGTTTAGGTGCCTATCCCTCGGTGAGCCTGGCTGAAGCCCGTGTCAAAGCCGACGCGGCCCGAGGGAAGGTGCGGGATGGCCAGGACCCCATTGCCACACGCAAACTGGTGGTGGAAGAAGCCTCTGCCGAAATACCCACCTTTACCCAAGTTGCCGCCAGGTATATCCGCATCCATCGGCATGGCTGGAGCAATCCTAAACATGCACGGCAATGGTTCGCCACCTTAAAGACCTATGCCCGACCGACGCTTGGCAAGTAAGCCGTCAATGACATCAGTACTGACAACGGTGTCCGGTTAAGGTCATAGGTAAGCCGTCAACATAGGCCCTAGCTCGCGTTCATAGAGCCCAGGAGAGGCTGGTTTGAGGAAACAGTGTTTCAGGAACCGTAGGACT
>JAGVUH010000552.1 GCA_019136395.1 Gammaproteobacteria bacterium | reverse complement strand
GGCGGTCATGACCAGGGACCCGGGTCAGTCCCGGGACAAGAGCGCGGCGGGCTCCTTACGACCGCCAATCAGCTCCCCGACCATGCGCAGGGCGGTCTCGAAGGCATCGCGCAAGGTCGCCGTGGTGCGGATCTCGCCGACATTGACCCCTAGCTCGACGATGGTGCGGGCGATGGCCGGCGACAGGCCCGAGACGATCGCCTCGCAACCCATCAGGCGCGTCGCCTTGGTGATCTTGATGAGCTGGTTGGCCACGGCGGTATCCACGGTCGCCACCCCGCTGATATCGAGGACGAAGACCTTGGCCCGCATCTCCGAGATCATGGTCAGGGACTTGTTCATGATGTCGGAGGTGCGCATGGAGTCGAGCACCCCCACCAGGGGCAGCAGCAGGATGCCTTCCCAGATCGGCGTGACCGGGGTGGACATCTCCTGGACCGCCCGGTCCAGTTCGTTGCGGATGCGCTCCGCTTCGCGGGCCTCGGCCAGGGCGATCTCCAGGGCCTCGCTCTGGGCCACGTTGGCGGTGATGTCGTAGGCGAACTTGACCACCTTCACCGGGCGGCCGCGGGCGTCGAGGATGGGCGAATAGGTGGCCTCCAGCCAGACCGAGTTGCCATGCTTGGCGAAGCGCTCGAAGCGGCCGCGGTTGAACTTGCCCTGGGCCAGGTCGAACCAGAATTGCCGGTATTCCGGTGAGGCCGCGTATTCGGCGCTGACGAACAGGCGGTGATGCTTGCCTTGGATTTCCTCCAGGCTATAACCCATGCGCTCCAGAAAGAGCTCGTTGGCGGTAAGGATGGTGCCGTCGAGCTGGAACTCGATCACCGCCATCGACTTCTCGATGGCGTCGATAAAGCCGGCGTCGAGGGCCGCCGCCTGCTTGCGGGCGGTGATGTCGGTGGCCAGCTTGATGACCTTCTCGATCTTGCCGTCCGCGCCCAGGACTGGGTTATAGCTGGCCTGCAACCAGACCTCGCGCCCGTCCTTGCCCAGGCGCAGGTACTCGCCAGACTCAAACTCGCCGTTGCGCAGTCGCTCCCAGAAGGCGTCGTAGGCCGGGGAGGCGGCAAAGGCCGGGTCGACGAGGAAGCGATGGTGCTTGCCAAGCAGTTCGTCGCGGCGATAGCCCAGGCAGTGCAGGAACCGATCGTTGGCCTTGAGGATCTCCCCCGCCGCCGTGAATTCGATGATGGCGTTGGAGCGGTCGATGGCCGCGATCATGGCCGCCATCTGGCCCCGTTCGTCCACCCCGTCCATCTCGCCAACCTCGTCCGTCTCGCGCATCGCCTGGCACCTCGCTAAACAAGGCGGCTATTGTTGATAAATCGCCAGGGGGAAGCAAATGGGCCGGCGAACCCGGAACCAGACCCCTTGCCGATTTTTCCTTGATAATCGGAAGTTGATGTTTCGATTTTCAAGGATAATTTAGACTGGCGTCCCTGGCGGGCCTGGGGCCCCCATGATCTCCCGGATGCCCTTGCGAACAGCTCCAGCCCAGACACGCCAGCCACACCGTCTTGGGGATTGGCTGGCTGCCCGTGCGATAGCTGATGATGCTGCGGCGGGTCATCCCCAGCGCCTCGGCCGCCTGGGCATTGGACAGGCCATGTTGCAGCAACCATGCCTCGAAGCGTCGCCGGTCATCCCCGACCTGTTCGCTGGCCAGCCGATACAGGGTCGTCGCGGCCAGGGACAGCGACCCCTCGTCGTCCCAGGTCACGCCGCTGCCCCACTCCTCGATGGCAGGTGCGGCAAAGCGGGCCGGGTCAGTTAGGGGGGCCAGGCTGGGAAAGCTGGTGATGAACACGCCCAGGTCTACCGTGGTCTCCCATCCATCGGCAAAAACCAGGCGCAGGCCAGGCAGGGCAGGGCAGGGCAGTCACTTGAGTCAAGCGGGGAAGCTTGGTGGGCATGGTCAGTCTCCGTTGAGTTTGTGCCATTCCGCCGCGAGCAGGTATTGGCGATGCTGTGAATTTGAGTGTACCCCGTGAACATCTCACCCCGCCGAAACCTCTGGCTCAAGTGGTCCGCCCGCCTGGCCGGGTTGATCTGGCTCCTGCTGCTCGGCCCCTTTGTGGTGCTGGCCTTCGGCGATCTGGATCTGGAAACGCACTGGAGTCAGGCCAGCCACGCCAGTACCGGCCAGGCCCCCACGCCAGCGGAGACGCCGGAGCCACTGATCCTGGTATACGGGGCCCGGGCCTATAACTGGCGCGGCGCCTTCGCCATCCATACCTGGATCGCCACCAAGCGGCATCGGGCCCAGAACTACACCGTCTATCAGGTCATTGGCTGGAACCTTTACCGCGGCCAATCGGTGGTGAGCGTCAGCCAGGGCGCGCCGGACTTCCTCTGGTACAACGCCCGGCCCTCGCTGTTACTGGAGCGGCGCGGCCCCGAGGTCGAGGGCCTCATCGACCGCATCGAGATGGCGGTGGCGAACTATCCCTATACCTTCGCCTACCGCGCCTGGCCGGGTCCGAACAGCAACACCTTCACCGCCTTCGTCGCCCGGCAGGTCCCCGAACTGGGCCTGGATCTGCCACCCACGGCCTTGGGCAAAGACTATCTGGCCAATGGCGATCTTCTCGCCCCGATGCCGAGCGGCACCGGCTGGCAGCTTTCCCTCGCTGGCCTGCTGGGCCTTGGACTAGCCTGGGAAGAGGGGATCGAGGTCAACGTGCTGGGCCTCTCGACGGGGTTGGATGTCAATGACCTGGGCCTGCGTTTGCCGGGCATCGGGCGGATCACCCTTTCCGGCCGGGGCTGACCAGATTGCCCGGCAGGTGCCTGAAAGGCGAAGCGAGGCGGCTGGCCTGGTGACAATCCTCCAGCGCCAGACTTTATCCGCGAAGGGCGGTAAGTATTTCCCCCAGGCGGACGGCGCTGTCGCTGATGTCCTCCTGAGCGGCGAGCACGGCCAGGGGGGCCGCCGCCACCTCCAGGGAATCGAGGATCAATCGTTCCTCCGAGTTGAAATGGCGCACCCGCC
>JAGVUH010000184.1 GCA_019136395.1 Gammaproteobacteria bacterium | reverse complement strand
GGGGTCTTGCTCGGCTACCGCCGCCGTCGCCGTGGCCAAGCATGCCGGCGCCAAGGTCACCGCCTGGGCGGGGGGTGGCCCCACCCTGGCCTTTCCCCAGCGCCTGAGCAACCGCACCCGCGCCGTGGCCCGCGCCGTTACCTGCGGGGGCATCGTCATTTGTGACGGTGAGCCTGGCAACGGCTCAGCCCTGCTATGCCGCTCCCTCGCCGCTCGTGGCCTGCCTATCTGGCTGTTCCCGGTTGGCCTGCCCTTGGAAAATCCGCTCCCCGGGTCCGGGCCTTGGTCCTGGGGCTGGCGCCACATGCTGGGGGCGGATCTCCCCTGCTGGCATTTGCCGGCCGGCCGGGGGGGCGCCCTGGATCTCGCCGCTTAGCACTTCACCACCACCGGCCGGGGGTCACCTCGGCCGCTCACCTCGGGAGATTTCAAAATGACATCGTTCCTTGATCGCTGGGAAACCGAACTCGACCGGACTGAGTTCTCAATCGACCTCGTGACGCTGGAGGGGGATCTCGTCTTTTCCTTCCCGCCTGACTGGACCAGGGAGATGGTCTGGAAGGCGCTGGAGTTCGGCAATCTGACCTGGCGCAAAGGCTACGCGAGCGGCGAGGCGCAGGCCAAGCACGCCATGCGCCAAGCCTTGGGGGTCTAAACACCAGCGGCCAAGGTCGGCCGCCGCTCCGCACACCCCGCTACGCGGGGTGTTTTTATGATCCTCACTCGGCAACTTCGCCGAGGCTTTCATGCCCGAGGATCGTCATGCAATCAGCAATAGACCAAGCCAACAGGATCGCCTCTCTCGTGGAGCTCTGCCAGGCGCTTGCCCTGCACCTGGAGAACGGTATCCAGGATTCGGGCCGCACCTGGGATCAGCTCCATAGCCTTCTAGAGGCTATCAAGACGCTTGCTCAAGAACTTAGTAACCTTTTGCAAGAAAAGTATAATTTATAGCTGTACCTTTGCTTTTTAGCCTTAATAAGGCTATACTTTAGTTAAGGGGCTGGCAGGGGGTCAGCCCCACTGGACCGCCGGGGGGCACCATGATTTACGCCGACTTCTACGGGGAAACCGAGATCGACGACGACGAACTCGTCAACGACGACCATCAAGGCCACCTGGTGGCCGAGGCGATTCGCATCGTCAACGGGGACTCATCCGACCATCCCACCGTCGATATGCTCGCCGCCCTGATCACCGAGCTGAGTTGGGTCAGGGCGCTGGTGTCCGAGCTTCAAAGCCACACCATCGAGGACATCCCGTTCTGATTTTTTTTGCCCTCGCTTAGCCGCGAGGGTAGATATTTAGCCTAATAGGGGGTAGGACATGGCCACCAAGATCACCACCATCAACGAGGGGACCGCCCTCACCGTCAACCCGATCGCGCCACCACCCGCCGTGATCGACGCCGGCGCCCTGCTGGCCCAGGGCATCCAGCACGGCTTGAGCGTGGACGCCCTGGAAAGACTCCTCAGCATGCGGCGGGAACTCCAGGCGGAACAAGCCAAGGCGGCCTTCTTCGCCGCCCTCGCCACCTTCCAGGCGCAGATCCCCGCGATCCCCAAGAGCCAGACCGCCCGGGTCGCCAGCGCCAAGGGGACCTTTACCTACCGCTACGCGGATCTCGCCGACATCCAGAAAACGATCGCGCCCGTGCTGGCGGGTAACGGGCTGTCGGTCACCTTCGACACGGAGCAAGACCAGGGGGGCTATGTCGTCATGGCCAAGGTCCACCACACCGGGGGGCACTCGGAGACTACGACCTTCCGGGTCCCGCTGGACGGGGCGGCCCGCATGAACTCCACCCAAGCGGCAGGCTCGGCCCTCACCTACGGCCGCCGCTATGCCCTGACCGCGGCACTGGGCATCGTCACCGCGGACGAGGACGACGACGCCCAAGCCACCTATTCGGCCGGGACCCCCCCCTCCCGGCCCGCCCCCGCGCCCGCCCCCCAGGGCACGGGCAACAGCCGGACCCCTCCCCCTGCGGACGCTGGCCCCCACCCGGCCCCGCAGCCCGGCGGCAGCAAGGGAGGGACCTCTCAATCGGAGGCGCAGAAGCGCCGCCTAGAAGCGCGGATCTCGGAACTGGGCCTGCAACCCTACCGGGAGCGCATCAAGGCCTGGACCGAGAAACGCTGGGGGGTCACCTCCCTCGCGGAGCTCACCAGCGACCAGCACCAGACCCTCTTTGACCACCTGGACGACTTCGCCGAGCGGATCGCCATCGAGGCGGAAGCCGCCGGCCCGGCCGCGGGCGCGCCGTTTGCGGCCCAGGCCGCGGTCAGGAATTAGCTCACCCCCTACACCACCCCGGCCAGGGACGGCCGCCCCACCGGAGAGCAGCCATGCGCATTACCAACGTCCATCACCTGCCCCTCGCCATCGTCGAGGCGGTCAAGAATGACCCCTACCCCCATGGTCAGACCGGGGACATCAGTGCCACCAGCCTCATCGCCCCGCCGCAGCTCGTCGCCCTCCGGCGCCAGCATGAAGCGGACCTGGAGGAGGATGCCGCGGACCGGATCTGGTCGCTCCTCGGTCAGTCCATCCACACCATCTTGGAGCGCGCCGAGCCCTCAGCCATCACCGAGCGCCGGCTATTCGCCCACTGCGCCGGCTGGCGGATCTCGGGCCAGGCGGACCGTATCGTCCCGCTCGACCCGGCATACGAAACCATCCACATCGAGGACTACAAGACCACCTCGGTATGGTCCGTCATCGACGGGGTGAAGCCGGAGTGGGCGGATCAGCTCCACGTTCTCCAGTGGCTGGCGGCACAAAACGGCTACGACGTGCGCGGGCTGTCCATCGTCGCCCTGCTGCGCGACTGGTCCCGCAACAAGGCCAAGGACGGGGGCAACTACCCGCAGGCGCCCGTGGTCACCCTCAGCGTCCGGCCCCGGCCGCTGGGCGCCCTGCATGACTGGATAACCTCCCGGGTGGAGCGGCATCAAATGGCCCGCGCCTGCCTCACGGGGGGCATCCCCCCGCAGC
>JAGVUH010000358.1 GCA_019136395.1 Gammaproteobacteria bacterium | reverse complement strand
CGACGATAAAAGCTGGGGGGTGCAGACCCTCAAGGACAACCTGCGGCTGTTCACCCCGGAGATCCTGGAGCGGATCAACGCGGTGGTCGTCGCCGCCGGTCACGCCCTGGTAAATACATGTTTAACCCCACTTTCCCATAAAAGCACCACTTTCATGCCTTAGATTACGAGCGGATAGCTGGCGAGGTGCTGGATGCACCTGATGAGAAGCTGTTGTCAGGAGTATAGTCCTGCCCTACAAGTTTCAGCACCTCAGAATTCAGGGTGCAGGGCCATCCTGGACTGTCCCCACGATCGCACCTAGGCGCATGTTTTGCACATCCCCATCTGCGCAGTATTGCCATACTCATGGGACGAAATGGTATATCCCGCACCCCTTTCGCCTAGCGATCTGTGACTCTTGCGCCCCGATAGCCCTAAGGCGAATGGCTGGACGGCTCGTCGAATGTGCTCGCATCGAGCTTTTGCGGCACTGGTGCGTTGCCCCTAAGCCACGTCGGCCAAACGCCCGCCCCGACGACTACTGGGGGGGCTAGCGGTCTCACCTCGCTCTTCATGGTCGGCAGCGGTGGCAGTTCTTAGCCCAGGCATAGTGTGCCTTTGTGATCTTAGAACCTGACTGCATCGGTTTGGCAAGCTTGCTGCGCTTGGATTCGTCCCAGGATGCATTCCAGACTGAACCAGTGCTTGCTGTATAGACACCCGGTACTATCGGCCCAGAGGCGAATGTGCGGCGGAGTCGGGAGGGGTGCGCAGCGTCATGCCGGCAGCATGGCGCGCGCAGGGCGGGGTGGCGATTAACCGCGGTTAGAAAATGCGGGTTTATCTCAGGGGCCGGCTCAGATAGCCCTGGAGGATGGCGAGGATCTCGGTCTGGGCGACCGGGGCCAGGGTGCCGGCGCGGTCGATGGGCAGGTAGGGGCGCGGCGGGATGTCGCCCCAGGGGATGGGGGCGCCGCGGCGGGTGCGACCGGAGGCGCCCTTGGGCTGGCCGAACTGCTGGACGGCGGCGTATTCCTTGCCGGCGCCAACGATGACCTGGGTGGCGTCGGCATCGTAACTGATGCTGCCGGCCAGGCCGGCGCCGCCGGTCACCTGGAGCTTTTGTCCCGGCCATTTGCCGATGGCGGCGCGGCGCTTCTTGGTGACGTCGGACAGGTCGGGCCAGGCGGGGCCGAAGGGGCTGGCCTCGGCCTGGAAGGCGTCCTCGGTGATGTTGACCAGGGCGCGGCCCAGGTCTTCCATGGCCGGACGCAGATCGGTGACGCGGTGGAGCAGGGCGGTCAGGGCGGCCTGGACCTGGGCGTCGTCGAGGGTGAGGGTGAAGGAGGCCATGGGTCAGGCCCCCGTGAGGCCGAGCGCCTCCCGCACCTGATCGAGCAGGTCCAGTTCAGGCCGGTGGTCGAGCACCCAGACCGGCCACTGGTCGCGCGGCAGCTCCGGGCGGTCGGTGACGGTCAGGTGATGGCTGGCGGAGAGCGCCAGGGCGATGCGGGTTAGGGCTTGATCGAGGGTGGGGACGGTTGGATAGTTAGGCATGGGCTATACTAAATGCATCTCTGTTGCGGTGTACCTCGATGGGTAAGAGGGCGTCGGGCCGCAAGGCCACCGTTGATGTCGGTTCGAGTCCGGCCCCGCATCAGAGACTCCCTTCGACTAGCTCGTAACCATGGCCAATCATGGCGCGGATGCCAGACGTATCCACGAGCTTTCCCGTCTCGATAATGTTGACCACGCCCCCTTTCTTGATGCGGTAATTGACCCGCATGACGAGCTTCTTGCTCGCGGCGGCGGCACCGGCGGCGTAGATCAACAGGAACGCCGGCTCATCCGTGCGGGTCATGTCCAGCACGACCGCGCCGGGAGCGCGGAGATGCCGCGGCAGGTCCTGATACCAATCCAATGGCAGCTTGGCGGTCTTGGCGTCGCGGAAGGTGTGCCACACGTCGGCATCGCGGACGCTGATATTGACCGTGGCGGGGGTCACGCCATGGCTGGCGGCGGCGTCGACCCAGGAGGGCGACAATGCGCCCACCGTCATGAGTAGACGGTCTTGGTCATGATGACTGATGGGTAAGTGATATCGCTGGAACCTGATAAGGAGCGGGTCTTGTGGACTTTGATGACAGGTAGTACGTCGGCCTATTTAGATTAATTATAGCGCAGCATCAGGACAATTATTTATTCAGCCAATACCCTTAATTTTTGAATATAAGTATTGATCTGATTAAGCATCTCGGCGTGTCTTGCATTTCAATTCATTTGTTGCCATCAATGTGGTGCCTTTAACTTCAACACAGATGCCATGAGGTATATGCGTTTTTTCTAAAACATTGCTTGTTATGGATATTGTTTCGCCAGTATTGAGAGTAATCCAGTAAGTTCTTTTATATTGAATGCTAGTTGGTTGATCAAGACTTGAGCCCACCATTGCGCCCAGCAAACCTGCTCCAAGTTGATTTATTCCACTATAGTTTCGCCAGGTTGTGTTATCAATATAAATCGCTTGGCCAGCTAAAGCCCCAAGATTTGCGCCAGTACCAAGGTTAATGTGCGAATTATCTTCAAATTGAATCCCTGATATTCTCCCGTACAAAACCTTATCTAAAACCTTGCCGCCGATAATTTCCTTTTGAAATACTAGCTCAACATTATATTTGCTGACGTTATACTCATTGCTTTTTGAGTATTTTTTGAACTTTTCAAGCTGATTGAAAAGATAGGCTGCATCATAACCTGATTGCTTTTTTCTTGTGATTGAATCTATCGAAAACTGATTAAGCGCTGTTTCGTGTAATTTTGGATTGCGGGCAAGATAATATTTTGTCTTTTCTTCATCTTCCGGCTCTAGGGTAGATATTAATGCCCATGCATCGCTATATTTTTCCTGTGAAATATATTTGTCTACTTTGTCCCATAAAGAAGCAGATTTTGATTGCGTCTTGGTTTCTTCCGTTGCATTTATATTACAGTCATTCCACCATGCTTTGGCAGCCTT
>JAGVUH010000207.1 GCA_019136395.1 Gammaproteobacteria bacterium | reverse complement strand
TGCACCAACTGCGCCGATGCACCGGGCGCCCCGGCAACCGGCGGTAACCGTCATGGGCGGCAGACACGCGACAGCCCTGCCTGCGGCTTGACGCCCCATGCGCGGCCTGATCACCCCGGTCTGGGCGAGCCGCCTGTGGCTCAGCCGTGGCACGGACAGAGCTGTCCTGGACGGCCAGGCACTGGAGGCAGGCCGGCGGCAGCGCAACAGCCACCCCGCCCCGCTCAGGGGCGATTGTCAGAAACCACTTGATCCAATTGACGATACGCAGCGAGGTGGGGTACGGCTCCCAGCCATTGCCCTGAGCGGGCGGATTCTCGTTCACCCAACGCTGGAGCAGGGCCAGGTGCCATGGCTGGCGTTCCTCCCGTCCGGCCGCGTTCAGGTCATCGAAATAATGCAGGTTATACAGCCACAGCTTATCCCGCGCCGGGTCATTCCAGGGGTCCCTACCCTCAGCCCCCTCATGGCCGGCCCCCGTCAGCTTATGGGTCTCATTAAGAAAATGAAAAGTGGCTGGCCCCAGCAGCGACACCGGCTTGGCCACCGGGAGCACCCACCGTCCCGGCACGGGACGCCCATGCCCATGCACTCAAAAAGTTTGGAGGGGATCACTTGGGTGAAGTTATCGGCCTGGCGCAGATGGATGATGGCGACATCCAGCAGCGACCAGTAGCGCGGCACCTCGGCTTTGGGCACGCTGTCGAGAAAATGGACGTTGACCAGCCCCAGGTGGGTGGCTTGGGCCTTGAGGGCCGCCTTGCGGGCGCCGTCGCCGAGCAGGATGAAGTGGATGGTTGGTCGACGCCTGGGTGCGGCGCCGTGGTTGTTGACTGCGGCCTTGCCATCCATGGCGCTGGATTCCGGCTTCCCGGCCGGAATGACGGGGGTGGTACTGGATGCTGGCTTACCGGCCGGAATGACGACAGGGCCTGTTTGCCCAAGGTTTCGGCGATGACCTTCGCCGTGCGCAGATGCACCGGAAACAGCACCGGCAGCCCGCGCGTCCCGGCCGCGATCGCCGCGAGCAGCCGTTGCAGCGTCGCGGCTTGATCGACATTCGCCGGTCGATGCAGGGTCATCACCAGATACTCGCCGGGCCGCAGGCCCAGCGCTTCCCAGAACCCCGGCGGCTGGAGTCGGTCCAGGTGCGCCAGCAAGGTGTCGATCATGGTGTTGCCGACGAAGAAGATCCGCTCCTCACCCACCCCCGCGCGGCGAAGGTTGGCGTTGGCAAACTCGCTGGTGGTAAAAAACCAGTTGGTGATGCTGTCCGACACCATGCGATTGATCTCCTCCGGCATGCTCCAGTCGCCGGAGCGGATGCCGCCCTCCACATGGGCCACCGGGACGCCCATCTTCTGGGCGGCGATCGCGCAGGCCATGGTCGAGGTCACGTCGCCTACCACCAGGCACAGCTTTGACGGCGCCTCCAGCAGCAGGCGCTTGTAGCGCGTCATGATGGCCGCGGTCTGCTCGGCCTGGGTGCCGGAGCCCACCTCCAGGTTCACGTCCGGCGCCGGGATGCCCAACTGCTCAAAGAAGGCCCCCGACAGGCGGGGGTCATAGTGCTGGCCGGTATGCACCAGCCGGTAGCGCAAGGGTCCACCCGCCGCCGCCCGTGCCTCTAGGGCGCGGATGAGAGGGGCGACCTTCATGAAGTTCGGCCGGGCGCCGGCGATCAAGTCAATCAGCATGCTGTTCGTGTCCTAAATGTTCGCGTCCTAAACGCTCTCCGCCACCTCAATCGTCACCCGGCTGACCTCCAGGATCTCGTCCAGGGGGATGGGCGGCGGGGCGGCCTGGCCGGCGGCGCGGGCACGCAGGGCCTGGACGAAGGCGGCGGCGCAGGCCTGCTGGCCCTTGTCCTGACGCCACAGGTTCAGCTTCTTGAAGCCCGGCCAGCCGAAGCCGGTCAGCTTGCGGAAGTTGTCCAGTTGCAGCACCCGCCCGGCGGCAAAGACCTCCAGCCGCTCCTTGGGGAAGGCCTTGCTGCCGTTGGCCAGGTAGAGGATGGTGCCCAGGGAGCCATCGGCAAAGCGCAGGCTGATGCTCACCGAATCCCGCGTTGGGGCGTCCATGGCCTCCGCCGCCGCCCGCGCGATGGGCGCCCCGGCCAGAAAGCGCAGCAGATCGATAAAGTGGCAGGCCTCGCCGATGATGCGCCCCCCGCCCACCGCCGGGTCCTGGGTCCAGTGGTCCGCCGGGATGGCCCCGGCGTTGACCGTCATCACCAGGGCCTTGGGGCCCGTCACCCCCGCCAGCAGGGCCTTGATCTTTTGTACCTGGGGGGCAAAGCGGCGGTTGAAGCCGACCATGAGGAGGGGATGGGGCTCCGCGGCCTCGGTATTGCCTGCGGGCTCACCCTCCCTGGCACTGGGTCCTGGCTTCCCGGCCGGGACGACGGTTAGCATCCCCCAACACCACCGTCCGCTCCAGCAGCCGCGCCGCCTCCCCGCCGGGATACTCCAGAATGATCCCCAGCGAGGGCTCGGCCCCGGCGACCACCTCATAGGCGCGTGGGGCCTCCGCCAAGGCAAACCGGTGCGACACCAGCGGCGCGACGTCCAGGCGGCCATCGGCCAGCATGTCCAGCACCGCCTCGAAGTTGCGCTGCTCGGTCCAGCGCACGAAGCCGATGGGGTAGTCCAGCCCTTGCGCCTCATAGCGCGGGTCGTAGCGACCGGGGCCGTAGGAGCAGGACACCTGAAAGGTCAGTTCCTTTTCGTAAAAGTCCGCCCGCGACAGTTCCAGACCGACCACGCCGACCAGGACGATGCGCCCGCGTTGGCGGCACATCTGGGCGGCCTGGTGCACCGGTTCGTTGCTGCGGCTGGCGGCGGTGATGAGCACCGCGTCCACCCCGCGCCCGCGGGAGAAGGCGGTCGCCACCGCCACCGGGTCCTGGCCGGCGGCCAGGTCCACGGTCTCGGCGCCGAAGCGCCGCGCCAGGGCCAGCTTGGCCGGGTCGAGGTCGATGCCCAGCACCCGGCAGCCCT
>JAGVUH010000357.1 GCA_019136395.1 Gammaproteobacteria bacterium | reverse complement strand
TACCAGCCGGCCTCGAAGGTCAGGCTGGCGGGGATCGGGACTGGCGCGCCACCACCCTGGGCCCCCGGCCGGGAGGTACTACCGGTTCCGGGATCGGCGGGGGCGCCCATGCCGCCACCGCCCACCGTTGCCGGAGCGGTGACCGCCAACTCATAGCCCCCCCAACCCACCGGGGCCTGGATCCGGCACGGGGTCCCGGCGCTTAGGTTCAGGTCGCCGCTGGCCACCCGCTCGCGGCGGGTGACGGGCTCGTAGTCCCAGCGGCCGTCATATTGGTACCACTGGAAGCTGGTGGTGACCCGCGACAGGGTCCAGCGCAGGCCGGACAGGGCCAGGGGCCGCCCCTGGGGATCGAGGGCGATGACCTCGAAGGCGGCGGTGCCGCCCTCCTCAACCGCGCCATCAAAGAGGGGCTTGATGCCCAGGCGCGGCCGACCGTCCAGGACCGGCCGCTCCAGGGTTCGCTCCACCGGGCGGCCGCCGCCCTCCAGGACGCGGACCGCGACTTGGGCGAGGCTGGGCTTGCTGCCGCCCGTGAGGGGTGGCAGTTCCAGGGCCAGGCGGGCCTGGCCGGCGGCGTCGGTGCGCGTCGGCGGCAGGGTAGTGCCGACCGGATTGGAGGCCTCGTCCGCCAGGCCGAAGCGGTAGCCAGGCCAGGCGGCAAGCCGGTCGGTCTGCTCCAGGCGGACCTCCCCCTCCACCTCCAGCCCGGCGGCGGGGGCGCCGAAGAGGAAGCGGGCCTCCAACTGGAGGTCCGGCAGGGCGGCGGGGTCGAGGGCGGTGGCCTCCAGGCTGGGCTCGAAGGCCAGGCGCTCGGGCTCGAAGTCCTCCACCAGGAAGGGCTGCTCCGCCAGGGGCGGGGCCTCCGGATCGGCGTGGACGGCGGCGCGCCAGGTGCCGCGCATGGCGGTGGGGGGCAGGTCGATGGCCAGGTGCCGCCCGCCCAGGCCCTGATCGGGGAGCTGGGCCCGGCTGTGCTCGACCCCATCGGGCCGGCGCAGCTTGAGGGTGAGCGGGGTGCCGGTCAGGGCGCGGGCGGCGCCATCCCGGGCCAGGGCGGTGAGCTGGACGCGCTCGCCGGCGCGATAGACGCCGCGCTCGGTGGTGAGAAAGACGTCCACCGGCCCGGACGCCGGGCGGCCGGCGACACCCCGGTCGGACAGGTCGAAGGGCGACTGGGCCAGGTCGAGGAAGGCGAAGTCCCCCTCCGGCCCCTCGGCGATCAGCAGGGCGGGCTTGTTACCGCCCTCCCCCCGCAGCAGGCCGGGCTCAAAGCGGGCATGGCCGGCCGCGTCGGTGCTGGCCTGGCCGAGGATCTCGTCGTTGCGCGCCACCAGGCGCAGCTTGGCCCCCGCCAGGGGCTGGGCGCTGGACAGGGAGCGGACGAAGGCATGGAGGCCATCGTTGCCGGTAAGGCCCGAGAGCCCCAGGTCGGAGACGACGAACCATTGGGTCGCCAGCTCCTCCCCCTGGTCCGGGGCCTCCGCCGGCCGGGCGGTCATGACGTAGGCCCCCGGTTTGAGTTCCTGGATGAGGGCGCCGATGGGGACGGCGGTAGTCAGCTCCCGGTTCAGCTCCATGCCGACCTCGACCTCCCCGGACCAGATGGCCTCACCCTGGCGGTCCCGGATCTCCTGGGTCTCGTAGGGGCTGAGGGACCTGAGCAGGGGCCCCGCCCCCGCCGCCGTGGCCAGGGAGCGGTCGCCCAGCCGCAGCACCTGGGCCTTGACCAGGCGGGTGTTGACCGACACCAGGGGGATGGCCGCCTCGCCGCCCTTGGGCAGGACGTAAGCGCGACCCTGGAAGCGCACCGCCGGGGAACGGTCGCGGACATAGATGTCCAGGTCCGTCGCCTGGGCCAGGACCTCGCCGTCCGCCGCCGGCAGACCGGCGCGCACCCGCAGGCGATAGCGCTCGCCATGGACCACGCCGTCCACGCACAGGGCCTGGGGGTCCGCCTCCACCGTCAGGCCGCGGCCGGTCTCGACTTGCAGGAAGTCGGTGAGACCCGCCCGGTCCTTGGCCAGGGGGTCGGAAAATTCGACGCAGACGCGCGGACTGGCCGCCTCGGAATCGACGCGGTGACCGGTGACGCGAAAGCCATGCTCCGCCAGCCATTGGGCATAGGTGGCGCGGACCCCTGCGTCCTCCTTGATGGCCAGGGCGGCGCGCAGGGCGCGGAGGGCGGGCCGCCACTGATAGCGGACGGCCAGGGTCTGGCCCAACATTGACAGGGCGCGCACCCGGTCGGCGTCGCCCCCGGCGCTCAGGTAGGCATTGCTGGCGGCGGCGGTGGCGGCGGTGAGGAGGCGCTGGCGCGCCTGCCAGTCATCGAGCTGGTAACTCAGGCTGGCTCGCGCCAGGCCCAGCCAGGCCGACGGGGCGTCCGGGGTCAGGCGCAGGGCCTCGCCATAGCGGCCGATGGCCGCCGGCCAGTCCTGGGCGCGCTCCGCCTCCTGGGCTGACGCCAGGAGCTGGTCGAAGCGGACCCCGGTCGGACGGGGCCGGGCGGCGATCTCCGCCGCCTGACGCCGCGCCGCTTCGAGCTCGCTCCGGGGAAGAAAACTCAGGTCGGCCAGGCGCCGGGTCCGCCGGTCCTGGTCCTGGTTGGGCTTGTTGCCGGTGGCCCCGGTGGCGATATGGCCCGAGACCGCGTTGGCGAAGGGCCGGGCGTCCTCGTAGTCGCTCTTCAGGAAGCACCAGCGCGCCTTGCGGTTGTAAGTGAAGGCGCGGCAGCGCTGGTCCGCCAAACAGGCCGACTGGCAGGCCTCCAGGTCGATATCCTGGCGGGTCTCGAGATCCTGGCCGAAGTAATCCACGCCTTCGACCAGGACCAGGCGGCGCTCGCCGCCCTCGGCGGCCTGGAGGGGTCCTGGGAAGGTCAGGCCCCCCAGCAAGGTCATGACTCCCAACAACAACGGAAGCAACAATGGCGGCAAGAAGGACAAGAGGGAAGGCCAGTGGAAAGGCATGACCAGCCGATGACGCAACATGGAATATCTCCCCGTGAGAACCCTGG
>JAGVUH010000550.1 GCA_019136395.1 Gammaproteobacteria bacterium | reverse complement strand
GGACAGCGTCACCCAGATCCTCAGCGCCCGTGAAACGCGGGTGGACCGGGTCATCGACACCGAGGATTTCGCCACCGCCCTGGAGACGGCGGAATCCCAGTCGCGCTTCGTCATTGTCAACGACGACGAGAGCATGCTGGCCATCATGAATGCCCCCCTGGCCCAGTGGCGGGTCTTTCTGCACCCCACCCAGCTCAAGCTGGCCCGGGGCGATCGCAGTGGTCCGGTGCGGGTGCTGGGCGGGGCGGGTACCGGCAAGACGGTCCTGGCCATGCATCGCGCCAAGTGGCTGGCGGAACAGCGCACCCCCGTCGGCAAGAAGGTGCTCTTCACCACCTTTACCCGCAACCTGGCCGCGGATATTGAGCAGAATCTGCGTACCCTGTGCGACACCGAGACCCTGAGCCGCATCGAGGTGCGCAACCTGGATGCCTGGGTCGCCGCCTTCCTGCGGAGCCGCAAGCTGGAGCACCGCATCGTTTACGACCGCAAACAGGATGCGCCCCTGCAAGCCTGGCAAATGGCCCTGGCGGTGAAGGATGCCACCCTTGACCTGCCGGATGACTTCTACGAGCAGGAGTTGGAGCAGGTGATACTGGCCCAGGGCATCACCTCCCGGGATCAGTATCGGCTGGCGCGGCGGATCGGTCGCGGGGTCACCCTTAACCGCGCCCGGCGGGATGCCGTCTGGCCGGTGTTCGAGGAATACCGGGGGCAACTGGCCACCCGCAAGCTTAAGGAGGTGGATGATGCCTATCGCGAGATCGCCGAGCTGTTGACCCTGGAGGGTAAAGCGGCCGCGGGCCAGGGCAAGGGCCAGGGCCAGGCGAGCGGAGACCCTGAGGAGCGAGTCAACGGCAGGCGGGGCAGCGCAAGCCAGGCTGTTGGCAACAGCGGAAGCCTGGCCGCACCCAGCGCGGACCTTAGGGCCCAGGCCAGCACAGGCCAGGCCCTGGACGCCTACAGCGCCATCGTCGTCGATGAAACCCAGGACTTCGGCCCCCAGGCCCTGCGCCTGCTGCGGGCGATGATCGCACCGGGCGCCAACGACCTCTTTTTCGTCGGTGACGGCCATCAGCGGATCTACAACCGCCACCAGGCCGCGATGAGCCGGTGCGGCATCGACATCCGCGGCCGGTCACGCAAGCTCTATCTCAACTACCGGACCACCGACGAGATCCGCCGTCAGGCTGTGGCCCTATTGGAAGGCTGTGAGGTGGACGATCTGGATGAGGGCCCTGACGAAAACCGACGCTACAAGTCGGTGTCCCATGGTCCCGCCCCCCAGGTGTTGACCGTCAGCGGGCTTGAAGGGGCGGCGGAGGTGGCGGTCAGCTTTATCCGGGACTGGCAAGCTGGCGAGGGGCAGGAGGCGTCATTGACCTTCTGCGTGATTACCCCCAGCGAAAAGACGCGGGAAGCCATGACCCTCCAACTCCAGGCGCGAGGGTTGCGCACGATCGCCATTACCGCCCAGAGCAACCACGCCGATGCCAAAGGGGTGATCCACCTGGCCACCATGCATCGGGCCAAGGGGCTGGAATTCGACGGGGTGATCGTCTTCGCCCACCAGGACGACCTTGGCGAGCCGGAACTGACCTTGCCGCGGAGACGGCTGCTCTACGTGGCCTTGACGCGGGCCAAGCGGGGGGCGCTGTTGGCCCTCATGGCTTGATCGCCGCTTAATCGCCCGGAGGTGAAGTTTTTTCCGGTCCGTCAACAAGGGCAAATTGCGAAACGAACCCACTTTACCGGTCCGTGAAAAAAGGCATTTTGCGAAACAAACCCATTTTTGCCGGACCGCCGAAAAGGCGATTTTGCGAAACAAAGCCATTCTCGGCGGTCGGCATGGATGGTTGATTTATGAAATGCCGTGACCTAAGGCCTAATCAGATCAGGTCCTTAGGCCCTGGCCATCAGGCCTTAGACCGGCAGATTGGCGATGGCCTCCTGCGCCGCGGCGAAGGCCTGTTCCACGCTCTCGGGCCCTAAGGCCATACCTTCGGCATAGATGAACTCGACGTCGGTCATGCCAAGGAAGCCGAGGACCTGCCGCAGGTAAGGGGTCTGGGAGTCGGCCGGGGTGTCGCGATAGACGCCGCCCCGGGCGCAGGCCACGTAGACCCGCTTGCCCTTGATCAGCCCTTCGGGACCGGCCTCGGTGTAGCGGAAAGTGACGCCGGCGCGGGCGATGCTGTCGATGAAGCTCTTCAACTGCACCGAGACCCCAAAGTTGTACATGGGCACGCCCAGCACCAGGATGTCGGCGGCCTGGACGCGGGCGATCTTTGCCTCGTCCAGGGCGATCCGGGCCACCTGTTCCGGGGTGCGCTGGTCGGCGGGGGTGAAGACGGCCGTGACCCCAGCCTCGTCCAGGAAGGGGAGCGGGTTCTTGGCCAGGTCGCGCACCTCGACCTCCGCCGCGGGATGACGGCTTTTGAGGTGGGCGGTGATGGCATTGGCCAAGCGGGTGGAGTTGCCGCTCTCGGCGCGGGCACTGGCATTGATTTGCAGGATTTTCATGATGGTGATTCCAGTAAGTTGTGGACCGGTTGTCTGGTTTGGGGACGGAAACGCGTATTTATTCAGACCCCTCGCGCCCTAGGAGGGCTTCGGTAGCGTAAGCCGCTGGTTCTCTTACTCCCTCCCCCCTGGCGGGGGAGGGTCGGGGAGAGGGGGTTAGAAGGGTTACGCAAACCTATTCAATAGCTGGGCAGTTCCACGGGGCGTAGGTCGAAAACCAGCACCTCGGCGTTCTCGCCCGCGCCGAAGGAGATCTCTCGGACCCGGCGCAGCCGGGCGCCATCGCCCGCGGCGAGGCGCTGACCGTTTACCTCCAGGGCGCCGCGGGCCACATGGACATAGGCATGGCGGTCGGCCGGCAGGGTCAGGACCTGCTCTTCCCGGCCGTCGAAGAGGCCGGCATAAACCCGGGCATCCTGATAAACCGAGAGGGAGCCCTCGGCCCCGTCCGGGGAGATGATTAGTCGCAGCCTGCCGCGCTTCTCGGCCTCCTCGAACC
>JAGVUH010000223.1 GCA_019136395.1 Gammaproteobacteria bacterium | reverse complement strand
CCGGGATCGGATCACCCCCGTTTTTTTGACGCCGGCCGAGTTGTAAGGGCCTCCATCCACGCCAAGAGGATCATGACCCATGACGCAAATTCTTGATCGCCTCCATCAGGAGCACAAGCAAATCAGCAAGTTGCTGGATCTTTTGGACGACATTCTCGCCATGTTCCATCGCGGCCAGGAGCCGGATTATGAAATCCTCAGTGAACTCCTGCAGTACATGGAGGAGTATTCCGATCAGATCCATCACCCGGTCGAGGAGGTGATCCGCGAGCACCTCCGCCTGGCGGGTCAAAATCAGCCTTACCTCGATGTCCTGACCCGCCAGCACGAGGCCCTCAATGAGATGACCCGCAATTTCCGCCAGGCCGTGGAGGGCGTGGTCAATGGCGAGGTCCAGCGCCGCGATCAGGTCGAGGCCTATGGTCGGGAGATGGTCACCACCCTGCGCCATCACCTCAATCTGGAGGAGACCGAGGCCTTTCCCCTGGCGCGCCAGGTGCTGAAGGAGGCGGATTGGGCGGCGATCAAGGAAGAGGTGGCGCGGACCATCGACCCGCGCCTGAGCGAGACGGATCTGCAGCGCATCCGCACCCTCGTCCAGCATCTAACATCCCAGGTCCGCGGCTGAGGCGGGGCGCGCGGCGCGCGTGGCTGTAACCGTTCCGACCCCCTCACCCCATCCCTCCCCAACCGGGGGGAGGGGTAAGGTAATCAGCGGGTTGCGCTTACTATGCCAGCCCAGGCGGCTGGGGGCAGTGAACGATTAACGCGCCATTTACCCTGATCGTGCCGCCACCCCTTCCGCTCGGGGTGGCGGGCGAGGGTCCTCTCAGAGAGCATCCATCAGTTGGTTTCCGGATCGCGAAGCCCCCCAAGGGCTGATTCCCAGATGGTGAAAGCCCAACAAGGCGCGAATCGGGAACCAGGAAAGGGAACCTCTCCTATTGGGCGTCGGCGTCCAGGGCCTCGTCACCCGCCGTCGGCGGTTCCAGGGCCTCCGGATAAGGGTCCTGGACGAGGATGACCCCGGCCAGTGGGGGCAGGTCGAGGAGGAGGGAATGGGGCCGCCCCATCCACTCGATGGCCTCGGAAGCCCCCCCCTTGCGCTCGCCAAAGGAACTGCCGCCGTAGATCTCGGCGTCGGAATTCAGCGCCTCGCGGTAGTAACCGGGCGCGGGTACCCCCAGGCGGTAGCCGGCCCGCGGCACCGGGGTGAAGTTGAAGACGGCCGCCACGTTCGCCTGGCCCTCCCGATCCTTGCGCAGGTAACTGAGCACGGACTGGGAGGCGTCGTGGCAGTCGATCCACTCGAAGCCGCTGTCCTGGAAGTCCAGATCATAGAGTGCGCGCTGGGTGCGGTAGAGGCGGTTGAGGTCCGCCACCAGCCGCTGGACCCCCTGGTGGGGCTCCCGCTCCAGCAGGTACCAGTCCAGTTCGGCGGCGAAGTCCCACTCCCGCCCCTGGCCAAACTCGCAGCCCTGAAACAGCAGCTTCTTGCCCGGGTAGCTGAACATGAAGGTGTAGAGCAGGCGCAGTCCGGCGAACTTGCGCCAGCCGTCCCCGGGCATGCGGTCGAGGATGGACTTCTTGCCGTGGACCACTTCGTCGTGGGAGAAGGGCAGGACGAAGTTCTCGGTGAAGGCATAGAGCAGCCCGAAGGTCAGCATGTCGTGGTGGTAATGCCGATAGATCGGGTCCTTGGAGAAGTAGGCCAGGGTGTCGTGCATCCAGCCCATGTTCCATTTCATGCTGAAGCCCAGGCCCCCGGCGAAGGTCGGCCGTGACACCGCCGGCCAGGCGGTGGATTCCTCGGCGATCATCAGGGTGCCGGGGTGCTGGCCGTGGGTGACCTCGTTGAGCTGCCGCAGGAAGTCCACCGCCTCCAGGTTCTCGTTGCCGCCGTACTTGTTGGGCAGCCATTCGCCGGCGTTGCGGGAATAATCCAGATAGAGCATGGAGGCGACGGCGTCGACGCGCAGGCCGTCCAGGTGGAACTCCTCCAGCCAGAAGAGCGCGCTGGAGAGCAGGAAGTTCTTCACCTCGTGCCGTCCGAAGTTGAAGATCAGGGTCCCCCAGTCCTTGTGCTCCCCCAGCCGCGGGTCCTCGTGCTCGTAGAGGGCCGAGCCGTCATAGCGGGCCAGGGCGAAGGTGTCGCGGGGGAAGTGGGCCGGCACCCAGTCGAGGAGGACGCCGATCCCATGCTGGTGCAGATGGTCGACGAACCAGCGGAAGTCGTCCGGAGAGCCGAAACGGCTGGTGGGGGCAAAGTAGCCCGTGGTCTGGTAGCCCCAGGAGGCGTCCAGGGGGTGCTCGGTGATGGGCAGCAGTTCGATATGGGTGAAGCCCGCATCCTTGACGTAGGTCGCCAGGCGGCGGGCGATCTCCCGATAGCCGAGGAACTCACCGTCGGCGCTGCGCTGCCAGGAACCCAGGTGGACCTCATAGACCGACAGGGGCTGGTGGTTCCAGTCGGCCTGGGCGCGGGCCGCCAGCCAGTCGGTGTCACCCCAGACGTAATCGGGCTCGGGCTGGGTGATGCAGGCATTCTCCGGACGGACCTGGAAGGCGAAGGCGTAGGGGTCGATCTTGACGTGGGCGTGGCCGTACTGATCACGGACCTCGAATTTGTAGAGTTCCCCCGGGCCGATCCCGGGGAGGAACAGCTCCCAGACCCCGGACCCGCCGCGGGCGCGCATGGGGTGGACCCGGCCATCCCAGGCGTTGAAGTCACCGACCACGCTGACCCGCTGGGCGTTGGGGGCCCAGACGGCGAAGTGCATGCCCGGGAACCCGGTGACGGTGCGGGGGTGGGCGCCGAGGAAGCGGTAGGCGTGCCAGTGCCGGCCCTCGCCGAAGAGGTGCAGGTCGAAGTCCGCGAGCTGGGGGGGGAAGGCGTAGGGATCGATCAGCCGGTGAATCTGGCCTTGGGCATCGGTCCAGTCGATCTGGTAGCCCGGCGGCACCAGGGCGGGGTCGCCCTCCCAGACGAAGAGGTCCGTGCCCGCGATGCGGGGTACCTCGAGCGAGGTGCCGGCCACCCGGACCCGCTCGGCCTTTGGCAGGAAGAGCCGCAGGCTGCACAGGCCGTTGTCGATATGCCGCCCCAGGACGTCGAAGGGGTCGTGGTGGCGGGCTTCGATGATGCGCAGGAGTGGCTCGGGGAGTTGGGGGGCGGGGGTGGATCCGGTGGTCATGACAGCCTCTCTCCTGTACGGCGGGGTGCGGTGGCGCAACGGGGGAAAATGGTACCATAAGGCCCTATCAGGGTTTGTCAGCCGCCAGCCTCCAATAGCCAACAGCGAGACCATCCGCGCAATGGCGGGCGTGAGGATGGGGGCTGTTACGCCGTCGCCTTTCGGCCTGCCTGGTCGCGACGTACCCTGAGGTTCCAGCGGCGGCATCTCGGTCACGCTTGGGCCAGGGAGGAGCGGGAATGCCGAACCGGATCCGCGTACTTGATCACGCGAATTGACCTGACCTGATCTTACCCGAACCAGGAAAACCATCGTCAAAGGGGTATCCCATGCCGGATGCAAGCCTACGTTTCGTCAGTCGCCTTACCCGCAACACCCTGGCCCTGATCCTGGCCGGTGGCCGGGGCTCCCGTCTCCATGACCTGACCAAGTGGCGCTCCAAGCCCGCCGTGCCCTTTGGCGGCAAATTCCGGATCGTCGATTTCCCCCTGTCCAACTGCATCAACTCCGGGATTCGCCGCATCGGCGTCCTCACCCAGTACAAGTCCCACTCCCTCATCCTTCACATCCAGAAGGGGTGGGGTTTCCTGCGGGGCGAATTCGGCGAGTTCGTGGAGCTCTGGCCGGCTCAGCAGCGGATCACCGAGACCTCCTGGTATGCCGGTACCGCCGACGCCGTCTTCCAGAACCTGGACATCATCCGCGCCCATAACCCGGACTACATCCTCATCCTAGCGGGCGATCACATCTATAAGATGGACTATGGGGCCATGATCGCCCAGCACGTCGAGTCCGGCGCCGACATGACCGTGGGGTGCCTGGAGGTGGATCTCGGCAAGGCGCGTGAATTTGGCGTCATGTCTGCGGACGAGGATGGCCGGGTGCGGCGCTTCGTCGAAAAACCGGACCAGCCGGACCCCATACCGGGTCGCCCCGGGGTGGCCCTGGCCTCGATGGGGATCTATGTCTTCAACCGGGGCTTTCTCTATGAGCAGCTCATCCGCGATGCGGACAGCCCCGCTTCCAGCCACGACTTCGGCAAGGACATCATCCCGGGGGTCATCGAGAAATACCGGGTCCTGGCCTACCCCTTCCGCGATGTCCGCAGTGGCGAGCAGGCCTATTGGCGGGACGTGGGCACCGTCGACGCCTTCTGGCAGGCCAATCTGGAGCTGATCGGCGTGACCCCGCCCCTCAATCTCTATGACGCCTCCTGGCCCATCTGGACCTATCAGGAACAACTGCCCCCCGCCAAGTTCGTCTTCGACGACGAGGACCGCCGTGGCATGGCGGTGGACTCCATGGTCTCCGGGGGCTGCATCATCTCCGGCGCCGTAGTCCGCCACTCCCTGCTCTTCTCCAACGTCCGCGTCAACTCCTACGCCTACGTCCAGGACTCGGTGATCCTGCCGGACGTGGACGTGGGCCGCAATTGCCGGTTGCGCTACACCGTCATCGATCGCGGCTGTCGCCTCCCCGAGGGGCTGGTGATCGGCCATGACTCGGGCCAGGACCGCGCCCGGGGCTTCCATGTCACCGATGGCGGCGTGACCCTGGTCACCCCCGAGATGCTCCATCAGGAGCCCAGTTATGTCCGCTGATTCCTCCCTGGCCCTGGCCCTGGCCCCGGCCCTGGACCCGGCGCGCCTGCCGGTGGTGCTGTGCTGGCACATGCACCAGCCAGACTACCGGGGGCCCAACGGGCGCGAGTACCACCTGCCCTGGGTCTATCTCCACGCCCTCAAGGACTATTCGGACATGGCCGCGCACCTGGAGGCCCAGCCCCTGGCCCGCGCCGTGGTCAATTTCGCCCCGGTGCTGCTGGAACAGATCGAGGATTACGCCCGGCAGATCCAGGCCTGGCTGTCCACCGGCCAGCGCATCCATGACCCCTTGCTGGCCGCCCTCGCCGGCCCGGGGCTGCCCCTGGACCTGCCCCGGCGCCGGGAACTGATCGCCGCCTGTCGCAAGGCCAACAAGACCCATCTCATCGATCGCTTTCCCTGCCTGCGGGAGCTCATCGACCTGGCCGACTGGTTCGGTCGCCACCACCAGGCGGACCTCTACGTCAACGACCAGTTTCTTGCCGACCTCCTGGTTTGGTATCACCTGGCCTGGACCGGGGAGCACATCCGCGACAACGACCCGCGGATCGACTCCCTGCAACGCAAGGGCCGAGGCTTCAGCCTGGATGACCGCCGGGCCCTGGTCGGTCTGATCGGTGAGCAGCTCCAGGCCCTGGTACCCCGTTATCGCCGCCTGGCGGACGCCGGGCGGGTCGAGCTGTCCTTTTCGCCCTACGCCCACCCCATCCTGCCGCTGCTGCTGGATCTGGGTTCGGCCCGGGAGACCCTTCCCGACAGCCCCCTCCCGGCATTGCCGTCCTACCCCGGCGGCGAGGAGCGGGCACGCTGGCACCTCCGCCGCGGCCTGGCCACCTTCGAACGTCACTTCGGCCGCCGCCCCGCCGGCTGCTGGCCCTCCGAGGGCGCCCTCAGCGAGCCCACCCTGCGCCTGCTGGAAGAGGAAGGCATCCGCTGGGCCGCCAGCGGCCAGCGCGTCCTCTATCACAGCCTGCGCGCCCGCTATGGCGATCACCTGCCCGAGCACTGGCTGACGAGCCCCTATCGGCTGCGTGACGGGGCCATTCAATGCTTTTTCCGTGACGATGGTATCTCCGATCTCATCGGCTTTACCTATGCCGACTGGCATGCCCAGGACGCCGTCGCCAACCTGGTCGAGCACCTGGAGCGCGTCGCCGCGGCCACCCAGGGGCATCCCAACCGCGCCCTGGCCATCATCATGGACGGGGAGAATGCCTGGGAGTATTACCCCCACAACGCCAGTTTCTTTCTGCCGGAACTCTATCGGCGTCTGGCCAGCCACCCGCGCCTGCAATTGACCACCTTCTCCACCCTGCTCGCCGCCCAGACCAGCCCGCCGCCCTCCCTGGAACGGCTGGTGGCCGGCAGTTGGGTCTATGGCACCCTCTCCACCTGGATCGGCACTGTCGATAAAAACCGTGCCTGGGACATGCTGGGCGAGGCCAAGGCCGCCTTTGACCGGGCCCTGGCCGGGCGCGACTGGACCCCGGCGGAACGAGAGCGGCTGGAACGGCAACTCGCCACCTGCGAGGGCTCCGACTGGTTCTGGTGGTTTGGTGATGACAACCCGGCGGAGGCGGTCGTCGATTTCGAGCGCCTCTTCCGGCAGCAACTGCGGCAGCTCTACGAACTGCTCGGGGAGCGCCCGCCCGAGTATCTGTCCCGCCCCTTCACCAGCCGCTCCGGCGCCGCCGAGCACGGCGGCGTCATGAAGCGTAACTGACGGTCATGGGAGGACGCCACGCCAGGCTGCTCCACGCCCCCGTCCGTGAAAGATGCCGCGGCCATCCTTCCATCCATCCGTTGCATAACGAACCATTCAATCCAGCTACAAAGATGGTGGAAGCTGCCGCGGTCGTTCGTCCATCTACCGCCACACCCTAACCGAGGAGTCGTCGTGGAAGAAGTCTATGACCTGATGGCCAGCCTGGTGGCGACCAAGGCCGACGAGCGGATGATCGGCTTCGCCGGTTTCAGCCGGGTGGCCGGCCCCGGGGGAGAAGCGGGGGAGGGGATCGTCAAGGTCGCCGCCTTTCTGCGCCCGGATGGTAGCGGCTATCTCACCCTGACCTTCATCCAGGACCGGACCGCGGGGACCCGGGACCTCCTGGGCCAGCTCGATCAGGAGAGGTTCCGCACCCTGCTCGGCCCCGATTTCGAGATGCTGATCGAGATCCCCCTCGATGCCTTCGCCGCGGCCCCGGATTTCCTGGTCGAGGAACTCGACGTCTATTTTCACCGCCTTCAGGGCCAGGAACGGGCGATACTCGAGACTCGCCTCCTCCCGGCCCTGAGCCGAGTCTGCGGCCTGGAGATCAGACCGCTTCAGGACTGGCGGCCGCTGGACCGCTAACGCCGAAGGCTTCCTGGTCGGAGTGGACTGGGGTCTGATACCAGTTGAGCTTTTCCCGCAGCCGCACGACCTCACCGACAATGATCAGGGTCGGTGGCTCGGGCTTGTCCGTGGCGATGACGTCCTGAATGGTCGCGAGGGTACCGGTGAAGACCCGCTGATTGTGGGTGGTGCCCTGCTGGACCAGGGCGATGGGCATGTCCGCTGGCACCCCATGACGGCGTAACTGGTCGACGATGACCGCCAGGCCCACCAGGCCCATGTAGAAGACGACCGTCTGGTGGGGCTGGGCGAGTTGCGGCCAGTTCAGGTCAATGCTGCCGTCCTTGAGGTGGCCGGTGACGAAGGTGACGGATTGGGCGTAGTCCCGGTGGGTGAGGGGGATGCCGGCGTAACTGGCGCAGCCGGAGGCGGCGGTGATGCCCGGAACGACCTGGAAGGGGATGCCCTCGGTGGCCAGGGTGTCGATTTCCTCGCCGCCACGACCGAAGATGAAGGGATCACCGCCCTTGAGCCGTAGGACCCGCTGGCCCTGCTTGGCCAGATCGGCCAGGAGGCGGTTGATGTCCTCCTGGCGCATGACGTGATGATCACGTTCCTTGCCGACATAGATGCGCCGGGCATCCCGGCGCGTCAGGTCGAGGATCGGCTTGGCCACCAGGCGGTCGTAGACCACCACGTCGGCCTGCTGCATCAGGCGCAGGGCGCGGAAGGTGACCAGGTCTGGATCGCCGGGCCCGGCGCCCACCAGGTAGACCTCCCCCCGGCCGGTTCCGGTTTCGGTGGTAGTCAGTTCGCGGGCCATGGCGGCATCCGCCTCCTCCAGGTGACCGGAAAAGACCCGCTCCGCCACCCCCCCGACCAGGACCCGGTCCCAGAAACGGCGCCGGTCGTGCTCGTCGCTGAAGCGGGCCTTGACGGCGTCGCGATAGCGGGCGCAGAGGTCGGCCAGGCGCCCATAGCCGGCGGGGATCAGGGACTCCAGGCGGGTGCGCAGCAGGCGCGCCAGCACCGGCGAGGCCTTGGTGGTGGTGACGGCCACCACCACGGGGGAACGGTCTATGACCGAGGGCAGGATAAAGCTGCACTCCTCCGGTTGATCGACCACGTTGACCGAAATCCCCGCCGCCTTGGCCAGTTCGGCGACACGGCGGTTGACGGCGCGGTCCCGGGTTGCGGCGATGACCAGGCGCATCCCCTGGAGGTCCGCGTCCTGGAAGGGGCGCGGGTGGTGGATGATGTCCCCCGCCAGCGCCCGGACCTGGAGGTCCGGACCCAGTTCGGGGGCCACCAGATGGACGCGGGCACCAGCGCGACGGAGGTTGGTGACCTTGCGGGCGGCTACCGCGCCGCCGCCGACCACCAGGCAGGGTTGTTGGCGAATGTCGAGAAAGATTGGTAGCAGGTCCATGGACTTAGATCAGGCTTGGCGGTCGCGGGAGGGGGGCGGCGGTTGCGCCGCGGGTGAAAACATCTTAATATACTGAAATACTTGGATACAGGATAGGTTAATAACCGTGGTCAACGAGATCGACTCCGTCGGCCTTCAGGAGAGGATCGCGGCGGGAGAGGATATCTGCCTGGTGGATATCCGCACGCCGGCGGAGATCGTCCAGGCCGCCATTCCCAACGCCCTTCACCTGCCCATGCATCTCTTGCCCCTGCGGATGCACGAGTTGCCGCGGGACAAGGAGGTGGTGCTGTATTGCCGCAGCGGGGCGCGTTCCTACCATGCCTGTCTGTATCTAGCCCAGCAGGGTTTTGACAACGCCATTAACCTGCGGGGCGGTATCATCGCCTGGGCGCGTCACGGCTTCCCGATCGAGCCGGGCCGCCTGGCGTGACCAGCGGCGGCGCGCCTCCCGGCGCGTTTGCCTTTTCCTCCGGTTTGGCCTATAAACCGCCAACCTCGATGCCTCTAACCCTCATCACGACCATCACCCTCGGAGATTTACATGGCAGCCTTCGATCAAGAACTTGACGCCAGCGGTTTGAACTGCCCCCTGCCCATCCTGCGTGCCAAGAAGACCCTCAATTCCATGGCCTCCGGCCAAGTCCTGCACATCATCGCCACGGACCCGGGTTCCGTGAAGGACTTCGATGCCTTCGCCAAGCAGACCGGTAACGAACTGATGGAGTCCAAGGAAGAGGGCGGTAAGTTCCATTTCCTGATCAAGAAGGCCTAACCCGCGGGCACCCACCCCTAACACCCTTTGAGAGGTTTGCCGATGGAACAGAAGAAGTTGGCGATCATCGCCACCAAGGGATCGCTGGACTGGGCCTACCCACCCTTCATCCTCGCCTCCACGGCGGCGGCGCTGGGCTATGAGGTGCAGATCTTTTTCACCTTCTACGGACTCCAGCTCCTCAAAAAGGATCTGTCCCTGGAGGTCACCCCCCTGGGTAACCCGGGCATGCCCATGCCCATGGGCATGGACAAGTGGTTCCCGGTCCTGGGCCTCACCCTCCCCGGCATGCAGGGCATGATGACCTCCATGATGAAGGCCAAGATGAAGAAGAAGGGGGTGGCCAGCATCGAGGATCTGCGGGAGCTTTGCCAGGAGGCCGAGGTCAAGTTCATCGCCTGCCAGATGACCGTGGACCTTTTCGAGCTGAACCCCGCCGAGTTTATCGACGGTGTCGAGTACGCCGGGGCTGCGGCCTTCTTCGAGTTCGCTGGCGAGAGCGATATCTGCCTCTACATCTGATCCGGGGGCCTGACCGGACCCCAGGCCACCGCTGACGCCGCCCTCGGGCGGCGTTTCCATTTTCCGCTTTTCCTCTCCATTTTTTCATGATATAAAAAGTTTTTATTTGCTCTTGGCACCGGGGATGTCCATGGCGGATCGGCGTCTGCAAGTCTTCCATACGGTGGCGCGCCTGTTGAGCTTCACCAAGGCCGCTGAAACATTGCACATGACCCAGCCCGCGGTGACTTTCCAGGTTCGCCAGTTAGAGGAGCATTTCAACACCCGTCTCTTCGACCGCACCCACAACCGCATCACCCTCACCCCCGCCGGTGAGCAGGTCATGGGTTACGCCGACCGGATTTTCGAACTCTACGCCGAGATGGAGAACGCGGTCCGCGAACTCACCGGGGAAATCAGCGGTGCCCTGACCATCGGCGCCAGCACCACCATCGCCGAGTACATGCTTCCCACCCTCCTGGGGGATTTCAAGGAGAAATATCCCGCGGTCACCATTCACCTCAAGGTGGCCAACAGTGAGGGCATCGTTTCCCTGGTGGAAAGTAACACCATCGATCTGGGGGTCGTGGAATCCACGGTCACCAATAAGAATCTGGCGGTGGAGGTCTGCAAGCGCGACCATCTGGTCGCCATCGTCCCCCCAGGTCATCCCCTGGCCAGAAAGAGATCCATCAAGTTCGCCCGCCTGCTGGAATATCCCTTCATCTGCCGGGAAGAGGGCTCCGGCACCCGGGGCGTGATCAGCGAATATCTGGATCAGTTTCCGGAGTGCGAGGGTGCGCTCAAGATGGCCATGGAACTGGGCAGCCCGGAGGCCGTCAAGGGGGCGGTGGAGGCTGGCATGGGGGTATCCGTGGTCTCGCGGGCGACGATCCAAAAGGAATTGCGCCTCCGCACCCTGGTGGCGGTGGAATTGGACCCCCCCCTGGAGCGGCCCTTCTCCTTCGTCCACCAGAAACAGAAGTTCCGGCTGCGGGTCATGGAGGAACTCCTGGACTTCGCCCGCGCCTATTGCGAGGAACATCCTTAGGGTGGGTCGGGCGCTGACCTCGCGGTTTCGCCCGCCCTCCGCGGCAAGGAAGTGGGCGAAAATAGGTCCATCGCGCGAATGAGCTCCCGCCCCAGCCCCGCCCGCTCTCCACCCCCGATCGCTTCTGGTCGGGTCCGTTGTCCCGCCCCCGAGACCTGAGACCCCTATCCCCCCATTTCCCCCTCGTGCCTCACGGCCAGAACCGGCTACCCGTCCCCAGGAACCGCCCATGCTGCCACCTCCAATGCCGCCTAGCGATGAGCGCCGCCTGACCCGGATCTTCCGCCGCCTGGACCCCGAGTCCCGGCGGACCCTGCTGCGTTTCGCCGAGTTTCTGCACCAGGATGGCGTCGGGCGCGCCCCCGATCCTGACGCGGATGCCGTTTCCGGAGCACTGCGCCTGGCGGAACCCGAGGCGATCCCGCGACCCGCCTCGGAGACCGTGGTCGGCGCCATCAAGCGCTTGTCCCTGCGTTACCATATGCTGGATCGTCACCAGATGCTTGATGAGACCTCGAGCCTGATGGCGGCCCACGTCCTCAATGGTCGTCCGGCCCGGGACGTCATCGATGAACTGGAGGCGCTGTTTGCCCGCCACTACGGCGCCTACCGTGATCGTTTCACGCGCTGATCCACGCCGCACAGGATAGCCTTTCCGCCATGCAGGTCATCACCGACTGGTTCCGGCGCTATTTTTCCGATCCCCAGGTGGTCTTCCTGGCCGCGGCCCTCCTGGTGGGCTTCGCCGTGGTCCTCTCCATGGGCTACATGCTGGCCCCCGCCCTGGCGAGCATCGTCATCGCCTATCTGCTGGAGGGTCTTGTCTCCTACCTCCAGCGGTATGGCTGGCCGCGCCTGGTCGCGGTGCTGGTGGTCTATATTGCCTTTCTGGTCTTCGTCATCACCTTGCTCTTTGGCGTTATCCCCGTGGTGTCGCGCCAGGTGACCGACCTGGTCCAGCAACTGCCCTCCATGATCTCCTCCGGCCTGGTCTTTCTCGGCCAGTTGCCGGAACGCTACCCGGAGGTGATCTCCCCGGACCAGGTCCAGCAGGTCATCGGCACCATCCGTGCCGAGATCACCAGCTTTGGCCAGGGAGTTCTGTCCTGGTCCCTGGCCTCGGTGGTCGGCTTCATCACCATCCTCGTCTATCTGATCCTGGTGCCCCTGCTGGTGTTCTTCTTTCTCAAGGACAAGGATCTGATAATTGCCTGGTTCATGAATTACCTGCCCAAACACACCCGGATCGCCGGCACCGTCTGGCATGACGTCGACCGGCAGATCTCCAACTATGTCCGGGGCAAGTTCTGGGAGATCCTCATCGTCTGGGTCGTCACCCTGATCGCCTTCCAGGCGCTGGGGCTCAATTACGCCATGTTGCTCGCCCTGCTGGTGGGGCTGTCGGTGATCATCCCCTTTATCGGCGCCTCGGTGGTGACCATCCCCGTGCTCCTGGTGGGCTGGTTCCAATGGGGGTGGTCCAGCGAGTTTGCCTGGATGGCATCGGTGTTCTTCATCATCCAGGCCCTGGATGGCAATGTCCTGGTCCCGCTGCTTTTTTCCGAGGTGGTCGATCTCCATCCGGTCGCCATCATCGTCGCCATCCTGGTCTTTGGCGGGCTCTGGGGCTTTTGGGGCGTCTTCTTCGCCATCCCCCTGGCCACCCTGGTGCAGGCGATCCTGACCGCCTGGCCACGCGCGAACGGCGAGACCCTTGCCACCTGAGGTCCCACGGCACAGTGCCGCTCATCGCCGATCATGGCCTTCGGCCTTCAGCGCACGCCCTCAGGCATTCGCCCCAGGCCGCCGGCACTCGCCCTAGGAGTCTGTCGGACTTAGCCTCGCACTTCGTCGCTACGCGAAAATTTGAGGTTTCATCGAGATCAAGTGCTCCAGATTTCGCGCAGAAGAAGCGAAATCGATCAATTTTTGTCCAACTTGGCCTACACGCGCCTAAAGTCCGACAGGCTGCTAGCCCCAAGGTATTCGCCCCGGCCCAACAGGCGACCCATCCCTTCCGTCTCTCCCAGGCACTCACCCCATGCGCTCCCTTACCTCGGCCCGGTTCCTCTTCTGGTTCGTCCTCTTTCTGCTGCTAGCCCTCGCGCTGCGCCCCTGGGTCGAGGACCTGCTGATCGGTTTTCGCGCCGAGCCCCGGGCCATCGCCCCCCGGGGGGACCTCGCGGGTGACGAACAGACCACCATCGCCATCTTCGAGGCATCCACCCCGGCGGTGGTCTACATCACCACCACCACCCGGGTCCTGGACCTCTGGACCCGGGATATCACCGAGATCCCGCGGGGCACGGGCTCGGGGTTCATCTGGGACGACCAGGGCCATGTCGTCACCAATTACCATGTCATCAAGGGCGTCCGCTCGGCCCAGGTGGGGCTCTGGGATCAGCGCAACTACGAGGCGGACATCATCGGCGCCAGCCCCGAGCACGACCTGGCGGTGCTGCGCATCCGCGTCCCCACCTCACGCCCGGCGCCCCTGCCCATCGGCACCAGCAAGGACCTGCGCGTCGGGCAGAAGGTCCTGGCCATCGGCAACCCCTTCGGCCTGGACTATAGCCTCACTACCGGCGTCATCTCGGCCCTGGATCGCACCATCCGCGGGGAACAGGGCCAGAGCATCCAACACCTGATCCAGACCGACGCGGCCATCAACCCCGGTAATTCCGGAGGGCCGCTGCTAGACAGCGCCGGGCGCCTGATCGGCGTCAATACCGCCATCTACAGCCCCTCCGGGGCCTTCGCCGGCATTGGGTTCGCGGTGCCGGTGGATACGGTCAACCGGGTGGTGCCGGAACTGATCGCCCGCGGTCACTTCCAACGGCCAAGCCTGGGCATCCGGGCCGATGACGCCATCAGCGACCGTATTCTTGCTCAGTTGGGTTTGGAAGGGGTGCTGATCCTGCGGGTGGAACCCGGCTCGGCGGCGGAGGTGGCTGGCCTGCGGGGGACCAAGGCCGAACGCGGGGGGGGCATCGTCATCGGCGACATCATCCTCGCCGTGAATGGTCAGCCGGTGAGAAATCTGGCGGAGCTCGCCGACCGACTGGAACGTCAGCAGGTCGGCGATCATGTCGTCCTCACCCTGGATCGGGGAGGACAGCGCTTGGAGGTGGGCGTCACCCTGGAGGGGGGACGCCGTGGGACCTGATCAGAAGCCGCACATCCCGGAGGGACAGCAGCCGCCAGTGCCACAGGCGGGGGCGGGGGCCACGCCGCTGCCCAGGCTGCTCTTGGAGATGAGGTTGCCGCCGGTGGCGAGGCGATGGACCGGGGAGTCCGCCGGCGTCCCACCCAAATCTACCCCGGCCCGGGCGCAGAGGTCCCCCCAGTTGGCGATGGTCTCGCTCATGCGATGGCTGACCTCGACCACCTGGCCATTGACGTCACAACGATAATCGTAAGTAGGCATGGAGTACTCCTTGGTATATGAGGAATGGCTGATATTCCAATTATATCGGTGGGCCGAAGGCTGACAAGCCAGCAATTCGTGCGGCTTCTTGGGCTAGCCGCGGGGCGGATGAATTGCCTCACCCGGGCAGCGGGAGAATGAAGGGCTATCAAACGGAAAAGCGCCCCACGGCCAGGTTGCGGTCGCTTACCACCATCACTTCCAGGTCCGGGAGTCCGACCGCATCCAGTTGCTCCCGGATTTCCGCCGGTTCGTAGGCGGCCCAGAGGGCGGCACGAAAATCCCCTTGCAGGCTGGCGGGCAGATCAGCGCCATAGGTGGCGACCAGGGATTCGAGCCAGACGGGGGAGGGGGGGCGCATCAGGTCCATGACCAGAAGCGGGGCGCTGGGTCGGGCGATCCGCTGGAGGGTGCGCCACAGGACCAGGGGGTCAGCGAGGCGGTGGAGTAGGCCGGCGGACAGGACCAGGTCGTAGGCGCCGGGAGCAAGGTCAGCCGTGGCGGGGTCGCCAGGGACGAGCCGGCAGCGCCGCGCGACGCCGGGCAGGGCCTCCAGGGCAGTCGTCAGGGTCGCCAACCGGGCGGGCGTGGGATCGATCAGATCGCAGCGCGCCTTGGGCCAGGCCTTGAGGAAACCGATGGGGAGCGGGCCGGGCCCGCCTCCCAGGGCCAGGACCTGCCGGTCCTCCGGTTCCCCGGGCTGGGATTCCCGTAGCAGGCGCAGGAAGAGGGCATCGGTCTCGGCGTGGTCCGCGTTGGCCCAGGCCTGAGCAAGCAACAGTTCCTCTTCGTGTCCGCGCGGCGGCAGGGGGCGGCGTTTCATTTGCCTGATACCAGGGGATGATAACGAAAAGGCTGGTACCGGGATGGGGCGTGCCGGTACTGCCGGTACCGGGATGCTGGGAGGGGCTGGTACCCGTAGCGGCCACGCGAGGTGGGGGAACTTGTGCCGGCGCCATTGATGGCGTGCCGGTGACTGGATAGCGGGCGCCGATGTCGGCACAAGGCGGGATGGTATCGCGGGCCGCTGCTTGTCATGGCAGCAAGGCCTCGTCGGCAAAAAGGCTAGCCACCGTCTCCCGGGGGCGGACCAGATGGACCCGGTCGCCGTCGACCATGACCTCCGCGGCGCGGGGGCGGCTGTTGTAGTTGGAACTCATGGTGAAGCCATAGGCGCCACTGCCGCGGATGGCCAGCAGGTCGCCCGGGGCCAGGGTCAGGTCGCGGCCCTTGCCGAGGAAGTCGCCGGTCTCGCACACCGGGCCGACCAGGTCCCAGAGGGCCCGCTCGCCGCCCTTCTCGCGCTCGGCGGGGACGATGTCCTGGACCGCCTGGTAGAGGGCGGGGCGCACCAGGTCGTTCATGGCGGCATCGAGGATGGCGAAGCGCTTGAGGCCCGTGTCCTTGAGGGCGCTTGAGGCCCGTGTCCTTGAGGTACTCCACCCGGGTCAGGAGGATGCCGGCGTTGCCGGCGATGGCCCGGCCCGGCTCCAGCAGGATCTCGTAATGACGGCCCTCCAGCAGATCGTCAATCGCGCGGGCGTAATCGCCGGGCTCCGGAGGGTTCTCGTGGGTATAGCGGATACCCAGGCCGCCCCCCAGATCCAGGTGCTGGATGGGGATGCCGTAGCGCTCCAGGCGGTCGGCCAGTTCCAGGACCCGGGCCAGGGCGTCGAGGAAGGGTGATAGCTCGGTGAGCTGGGAGCCAATGTGGCAGTCGATGCCGGCGACGCGCAGGTGAGGGCTGGCGGCGGCGCGCTCGTAGACCCGGTCGGCGGCGTGGATGTCGATGCCAAACTTGTTCTCGCGCAGGCCGGTGGAGATGTAGGGGTGGGTGCCGGCATCCACGTCCGGGTTGACGCGGATCGACACCGGGGCCACGACCCCC
>JAGVUH010000527.1 GCA_019136395.1 Gammaproteobacteria bacterium | reverse complement strand
TTGGCAATGACCGATAGGCGAGCAACTTCTCACGCCGGTCGGTCACTTCGGTCGACGGGGAGAGGACCTCGGCGATGAGGCAGGGCGCGGTTTTGTACAGGGGCTCCCTGTCGGTCGGATCGCAGGTGAGCACCACGTCGGGGTAGTAGAAGGTCTCATGTGCTGCCACTCGTACCTTCATGTCGCTGATGAACACCCCGCAGGGCGTACCGCGAGTGGCTGCCCGCAAGTGGAAGAAGAGATTGCCGGCGATGCGGTTATGCGACTCCCCCGCCCCGGACATCGCGTAAACCTGACCGGCAATGTATTCATGGCGGATCGTGCTTTCCTGTTCGCCGCGAAGATAGTCATCGACGCTGATCGGCAACCTCTGGGCGGGGAGATTCATGGGGCTGCTCCGCGGAGTGGGATGGGAAATACGAGGACGCTGGTGCCTGGAAGGGACCTCAGGGGACCTCGGAGCGAACGTTATTTTAGCCGGTAGGAAGGACGATGGAGATCAAGCTCTCAGCAACGATCCAACCGTCTACCAGCTTGGTGGTGGATTGGCGGTAGCATGCAAGCGTTTTGCCGGCACGGTTGTTGGTTAGGCTTATTGCGGCGGCGGGGGGGGAGCGGGACAGGGCGCAAAAATACCATTGCTCAGGGCCTCCAGGCACTGCTTGCCGGTCTGAGTGCCCTGAGCTGGGTTGAAACCGGCAAGCATTTCATCATGATCCAGCGAACGAAGCTGGCGCGCCAGGGTGCAGGCGGGTTTCTCCCAGCATGCGATCACCTGGCCGCAGACCTTTTGGACCAGTTGCTCGCAGGGCGGCGTTCCCGCAAGGGGGCCCGCCTGCAGCGAGTTGGCGGGGGCGATGGATGTGGCGGGACTCGTCACGGATGAGTCGGGGGTGGCGGTGCCCTCCGCCTCTTTGGTCACCGCGGGCGGATTGAGCATATCCTGCCTCGGCACCACGCGCCCTTCCTGTACCAGGATCACGGAGCCGTTCTCCAGACGATGCACGCCGTCCCAGAGCTGGGACTGGCGGCCGTCCCGGCTGAAAATGGGTTGATGGGTGCGGGGGTCGATCTGTACCTGCCCGCCCCCCGCCAATGGCGCCTTCCAGGGCTCGCCGGCCGTTGTTGGCAGGCTGGCGAGGGAAAGGCACAGGGCCACCATCAGCAAACCGGGCAGGTGGCCAGCCAGATTGACACTCAGGCTGCCGGACCACCGCACCGCGTGCCCAGGGGGCAATCGCTTGACGAACTTTGTCATCAGGGACCTCCAAGGGAAGAGATTGCGTTGAGGACGACGGCCAAGGCCGGACACAAGGGGTAGGACCTGTATTACCCTCAGTTCGCCACGGGCAAGACCTCTCCTCAACAAGTCTGGCCTTTGCCTTTATTCTAGTCGACGCCTGTCATGAACAGGTCCCCGCGGTTGTTCGCCGTCCTCAGAGGGGCGCTAAAGCCCGGGGCTCAATCGCAATCATGGGAGTACGCTTCATGTCTTCAAGCAAGGTTATTGCCACCCTGGCCGTGCTGGCCCTCACGACCGGCTGTGTCACCACCCAGGAGGCGGAACGGGCCATGGCCTCACGCTTCATCGGTCAATCGAGCGATGCTTTCTTCGGCGCGTATGGTGCGCCCCAGTCGTCCTTCCCCTTGCATAACGGCAATACCCTCTACACCTGGCGCGGTGGTCAGACCGTTTACCATCTTCCCGCCCAGTATCAGACCATCAACCCCCCCGGGGCTGGCCAGGGCAGCACCTCGACCAAGACGACCACGCACGTCTCGCACCCCGCGCCAGGACAGACGGTCACCGAAACCAAGACGAAAAGCTTCAGCTCGGGCATCAGCCTCCCCCAGCAGGTGATGGTCTCGCCGCCGCGGGATGTCCCCCTCTTCTGCGAGGCGCAGATCACCGTGAATCCCCAGGGCACCATCACGGCCCTGCGCGTGACCCAGGATACCGATGGGGCTGGCTTGAGTCTGTCGCGCTGCGCCGAGGTGTTCGGAGTGAAATAAACCCTGGACAGCCGTTCCTCGGCGGCGGGGCCTAATGCGCCTTAGTCGCGCCATAGTCGCGCCTTAGCCACGGGGTCACGGAACCCTTCATCCCGTCTGCACGCTTTTCCAGGCTTGGGTGGCCTCCCGCGGGAGCGTGCAGGGGGATGCCGTTGCTGAGCCTGTTGGGTGTGATTCAGCTGGTCTCTCGCCAGAGGCCCCGCCCCGACCAGTGCAATCTAACGGTCGCCGGGAAAGGTGGCGGCGGCGAGCAGATAGAGGAGGGCGGCCAGGATCACGACCACCGTGAAACCCCAGTGGATGGCCAGCACCGTGGCCAGGACCGCGGCCACCACCGAGGCGAAGCCGTTCACCGCCCAGGCCCAGGGTACCAGGGCCGGGCGGTGGGCGCCGAGGCTGGCCAGACCCAGGGGGAAGGGCAAGCCCATGGCCAGGCCCAGGGGGGCGATCAGCGCCGCGGCCAGGGTCATCTTGGTGCCGATCGCCAGCCCCATCAGGGGTTGAAAGAGGGCGGGCAGGGTGAGGACGTAGGTCAACGTCAGCCCCCCGATGGCCAGGGTCGCCAGCCGCACCGCCCGCCGCGACCGCCCCCGAGACTGCAAGCGGTCGCCGAGGCGGCTACCCAGGCCGGCGCAGAGCAGGAAGCTGGTCAGGACCAGGGAGACGGCGTAGACCGGGTGGCTGAGGAAGAGGATGAACTTCTGGATGAAGGCGATCTCCACCAGCATGAAGGCCAGGCCCAAGGCAGTGAAATAGATCAGGACCCGTCCAGCGCCGGATGCTGGCCCCGGGATTGATTCCCGGTGGGGGGCAGGATGAGTGGCAGCGGGAGCGGCGGCCGCGCTGCGCCGCAGAAAGAGCAAAAGGGGCAGGAGGGTCAGCAGGGCGCCGAAGACCAGGGCCTGGGCCAGGGTGGCGACCAATACCGGATAACCCCATTCCAGGAGCGAAAGGCCGCCCCGGGCCTTGAGGCCAAGGATCTCCCCCAGGCTGTCCCAGCGGAAGAAGTGGAA
>JAGVUH010000631.1 GCA_019136395.1 Gammaproteobacteria bacterium | reverse complement strand
GGCCGGATCGCGGTGTCCTGGGCGATGAAGGCCAGCAGTTCATCGCCGCTGATGCCATCTTCCCGGGCCGCCCAATCGCGCCAGCGGTAGGGCGATTCGATGATGGGGTGGTAGGCCCGACCGTCCAGGGCCGCCTCTTCCGCGTGCAGGATTTCGAGGTCGTCGAGGAATTTGAGGAACATGACCCAGGTGAGCAGCGGCAGACGGTCGATGTCGCCGTTCAGGCCCTTGTCCTTGCGCAGGATGTCCCGAGCGGATTTGATCAGCGCCGAGAGTTGCTGGGCGGTGGTGAGGGGTTGCTTGGGCGTGCGGGTGCGGGCCATGCGGGTCCTTTACTGGTAGAGCGCGGTTTGCAGGCGGTTGATGGCTTGGCGCAGGGGCTGGATGCCGCCGAAATGGCGGTTGGCGATTTCCGAGGGCTTGCCGTAGCGGTCGAGCGGTTGCACCTTGAGCAGCTCGGAAATCTGGTTGAACTGCAAGATGCCGCGCTCGATGTACTTGTCAAGCAGGATGTCGAGGATTTCCCGGGCGGTGCCGCCGTAGCGCAGGAACAGATCGTCCGTGGCGCGCCTGGCCTGGTCAGCCCGCTGACGGCGACTGAGCAGAGGGGCGTTCCAGGCGAGATGGCACAGCAAGTCGAAGGGATCGGCGTCGGCCTCGCCGCTGGTGGCGGCGAGTTCATCGAAACTGATACCACGCTCGGTCAGTTCCCGCACCACCTCGGCGCGGGTATCCGGGTTGGCCCAGGCGCCTTGGAACTCGGAACGGTTGGGGTACAGGGAGCGCAGCGCCCGGCCGGAATACTCGGTGTACTTGACGACCTGGAGCTTCTTGCCCTCGGCGTCGAGGTCATACACCAGATGACCGATGACTTCGACCTCACCGCCGTCGATGTAGAACTTGCGCGGCTCACCGGGGGATTCCTCTACCAGGGTGGTGGCCGGGTCGAACCGCTCGTCGGGCAGTTCATATTCCAGCGGCAGCGTATCGGGCAGGATTTCCGTGACGCTCAGCGTTTCACCGGCCTCGTCGATGACGACCTCCTCGATGCGGGCGGGATCGCCATCGAAATCCGGATCGGCGAAATGATGGGTGGCGGTGCCGGTGAAGTCGAGGATGTTGAAGTATTCCTTACCGTATTCCACCTTCAGTCGGGTGCCGCGTCCGATGATCTGCTTGAACTCCGGGCGCGAACCGATGACGCGGGCGAGCACCACGTTCTTGACCATCTCCACATCCACGCCGGTGGTAAGGAGCTGGGAGGTGGTCAGTATCACGGGCGTTGGCCTGTCCACGTCCTGGAAATGGGCCAGATGCCCGAGACCGATGCCGCCCTCGTCCGCCGTCACGCGGCAGACGTAGTCCGGGTACTGGGCCACCAGGTCGCTGTTGAGGTTCACCAGCGCCTGGCGCATTTCGGCGGCATGCTCCTGATCGACGCAAAAGACCAGGGTCTTGGCGAAGCGATCGGTGCCTTTCAAGAACTGGGTGAGGTGCCGGGCGATGGTCTGGGTGCGAGCGCGCAGGGCGACAACCCGCTCGAAGTCCTTGGTCTGATACTCCTCGTCCGGGATGGGGCGGCCGTAACGGTCCAACTCGTCCTTCGACGGCCGCCAGCCAACCGCGTCGACGGTGGTGATGATGCGATGCACCCGATAGGGGGCGAGAAAACCATCCTCGATGCCCTGCCGCAGGGAGTAGCTGTAGATGGGGTTACCGAAATAGTCGTAGGTGTCCCGCTCGTCCTCGCGGATGGGGGTGGCGGTCAAGCCAAGCTGCACCGCAGGGGCGAAGTACTCCAGGATCTCCCGCCAGGCGCTGTCGGCGCGACTGGAGCCCCGGTGGCATTCGTCGACAATGATCAGATCGAAGAAGTCGGGCCGGTATTGGCGGAAGACCTCGTTGCCGGCAAGGGACAGGGATTGATAAAGGCCAAAATAGATGTCGCGGCTCTGGATGGCATCGCCGGCGGAAATCTTGTGCCGGGCCTCGCCGAAGGGCGCGAACATCTTGGCCATGGGGTCATCTACCAGGATATTGCGGTCGGCCAGGAAGAGGATCTTCGGCCGCCGGTGCTCCCCCGTCCGGTTCCAGCGGCTATTCCACTGGGTCCAGCAAAGCTGAAAGGCCACGGTGGTCTTGCCAGTACCAGTGGCCATAGTGACGAGAACCCGCGTCTGTCCGCGCAGAATGGCCTCGATGACACGATGGATGGCGATCTGCTGGTAGTAGCGCGGCACCTTGCCGGATACAAGGTTGAACGGCTCCAGGAGATGCCTGGTCTCCGCCGCGCCGATGCCCTGGGCGCCGGACAAACGTTGCCACAGCTCGTCGGCGGTCGGATAAGCGCTAACCTCGGTTTCGGTGCCGGTGAGGTAATCGATCTCGATGATGCGGTTACCGTTGGTGGCGTAGGCGAACTTGAGCCCCAGGATTTCGGCGTACTCCCGCGCCTGCTGAACCCCGTCTTCGGCTGGACGCCCCACCTCCTTAGCCTCGACGACAGCGATGGGGTAATCGCGCCGGAGAAAGAGGATGTAATCGGCCCGCTTTTGTTTGCCGCGACGAACGATGCCGCCGGTCACGATGATTCGGCCAGCGGTGAAGGTGCGTTGCTCACCAATCAAGGTGGGCCCCCGGCCCCAGCCGGCGGCATGGAGGGCAGGGGTGACGAACAGCCGACAGGTATCGGCCTCACTCAACGAAGTCGGATTCATTTGCCCCCCATCCTGCCTGATACTTCCGCCATGTCTTCCCTCCTATAAAAAAATCCTGTCCTGACGGGGGCCATTTTCCGGCACCCGCAGCTTCAGTGCCAATACCTGGAGATTGATGACCGCATCAGTGGTTCATTCCCCTCTCCCCGGCCCTCCCCCACAAGGGGGGAGGGAGTAGGGCGAAGCGGCCTCCGTGCCAGACACGATTGACTTGGTGGCTTTAAGAAGAGGCAAACAGAGGGAGGCAGAAAGGGCGGCAATGCTGGCAAGCCCAAGGGGGATCTTTTACATTCGCGGGCGGCGCGCATCTC
>JAGVUH010000379.1 GCA_019136395.1 Gammaproteobacteria bacterium | reverse complement strand
TGAATCACCATATAATTCTTGGCCTCGTCCTACGGCTAGACAAATACCTGAAACCGAAGTGCCATAAAGCATTATAAAATCAGTCTGCCAATCAGCCATATCTTGAGCTTCGTCAACCAAGATCGTGTCAAATTTTGGAAGCTTAGCAGCATTAGTCAGATCTCGCATATCATCATATATTAATTGACCCCATTCGTCATAATCCATATTATTTTCCCAAGAAAATCGTAATGCACTAGCGCACTGAGATACTAGCTGAAAGATATCGTAGACTTCAAATTTGCATTCTAGATCGTTGAAGTTTTTGTGAAAAGATAAAATCCTCCGTATATCTGAAGCCAATGTTTTATTAAAGCAGACAAACATAACTTTAGCTCCAGCATATGCATGAGAGAACCCGATATGTATTAATCTAAAGGTCTTGCCTGTACCTGGGTGACCCGAAAATATAACCTTTAAACTCTCACCGACAGGAAAATCTTTCAGCGTAATTTTATTTACACTTCTTTCAATGGCTTCGAGACGTGCGAGGTCCGTTAAAGTTGGCAATGGGCGTGCTTCTGGATTTAATGCTTGTATTAGCTGTTGAATTGCATCATTTGTTACTATTTTTACTCCTGCGCCACTTCTGATTGGTGGATTGCAGTGAATGTAATTTAGTCTTTCAAGAAAATTCAATTTACTACCATATATATCCTCCTCAAATAAGAGCGAATCAGCCCACTGACCTTTAATATTTTCATCGTCCCAGTAACGTTGCCATTCATTCCTTGATATCTTTGGCCAACATGCTGTCGCCACAAGAAAAGGCACTGATGTTTTTAGCCTCGGCCTCAAATAATCTCTAAGTGAATTTAATGAATTATAAGCTTGTTTTGTTGGTCCGTTATCCGGCTTCCTTCCCTCAATATGGCAGTGGTTGTAACCTATAGACATTTTTTTCTATTGGAACAGCTTTTACCTCAATTACAAATGCCCCTATGTCTTGATGGATCAATAAAATATCTGCATCTAAAACCCCTGGAATATAATCTAGGGAAAACCAAAAATGCAATCTATCATCTTCTATAGCTCCCAATTGATTCGCTAGCAGCGTTTCTCCACCATGCTTTTTATCAGGTTTTGTATGAATGTGAGCCATAACAAGCTCTCTTTTTTGAAAAGCTCTGTAGTTAGACTTGGTTGATTTATCGTGATATTTATTTTTTCCGGGAATCATGTCCAGTGGTAATTAACCCGCCAGTATGGGTATAGCTTGACCTTACCCACATGCCGCTGGTGATCCCGTCCTGGTTGCGATTGGCTAGACGATTAGCACGGTGCGCAGAGAAGTAGGTTTTTCTCAGGAGAACTTGGCCTACGATATTGGAGTCAACCGCAGCTATCGGGGTGGCATTGAGTGGGGCGCGCACAACCTGACGGTTATTAGCCTGATGCGCATTTGTCGCTGCCTGCGCATCAGCGCCAGCGATCTCCTGCGACGCGCGGGGCTGTAGCACCGCCCGCCCCCCTCAGAACTGCCCTTCCCGTACCTTCGTGCCGTGACTCAGGTTGATGACCCGTTCAGGCACCACGCTCTTGTTGTCCGGGAGCATGCTGCCTTTTTTGATGTACTGCGCCGCGACGCTATCCAGCCCTGCCAGCTTGGCTGATCCGGGGACCGCGTGGTTGTTCTCGTGGTAATACTCGAACCAGGGCATCCGGGCCTGGGCATAGTCCTCGGCGGTCAACGGGGGATGGGGCGGTGCCTGGCCGGTGATTGCCGCGTAGGTCTGGCTGTTGACCAGGTGGACGAAACAGCGCGAGGCGGCGGATTGGTCCCAGGCATCGAGGCCATAGGGGTCGCGCTCGATCTGCTGGCGCATCAGGCCGCCGGTGGATAAGGCCATCTCAGTAGGGCCTTCATCGCCCATAACATCACCGAATCCCGGCAAATAGGAATACTGCACCTCACGTTGCCGGGCGGCTTCGCGTTGGGGCTGGATGACCTCGAAGACCGCCCGTTTCATCGGGCAGACCAGGAGTTGCAGGCCGCCATGCACCGCCGCGTGGGTGAGTTGCTCCTCGGCGGAGAAGCCGGCCCCCAGGGGCATGGCCACGAACTGGCGGATGAAGCCTTGGCCGACGGCGAAGCCATCGAGCCATTGCTGTTCGGGGATGATCAGATAGTCCTGGGGACCGCTGCGTAAGGCGTCGCTCCACGGGTCGCCGGAGATGGCGTTGATCTTGCCGGTCGCCACCTTGACGGCGCAGGGATAACCGTGGTCCGGGTTGTGACTGCAATCAACCCACAACGCCTCCGACTGGTACATGGGCAGGAAGACGCCACCATGCTGCTCCCATGCCGCGGGAAGCCGCTGGTAGTAGTCGTCAACGTGGTGGAGGGGAAAGCGCCCCAGCCCGGCGGGCAGGGGGTAGGGCTGGTTATCGTCCGGGATGCGCAGGGTGCGCTGAAAGCTGATCTGGCAACGGGCGCGGGGATGGACCTCGGGAAAGCTGAACTCCAAGGCGTGGTCGCGCAACTCGATCATGGGTGGTCCCTCCTGTCATGGTTGTTCTTCTTACCAATCCCCGTCCCGGACCACGCGCACCACGCGCAGGAGGGCGTCGTCGGGCATGTCTTTCAGTTGGCGGATCAGGTCGGCAAACAGTCGGGGCCGGGCGCGGATGATGGCTTGCAGGTCCTTGGAGACCTTGCCGGCCATGGCCAGCAGCACATCCGGGTCCTCCCCGAGTTCCGCCGCCAGCAGGCGGATCTTCTCCTCCGATGGCGGGGCGAACTCGCCGCGCTCAATCTTGCTCAAGTAACTGGGTTCGATGCCGGTGCGCGCGGCGACCTGGCGCAGGGTGTAGTGCCGGTTGCCGACGCGCAGGGCCTCGCGTTTTTCCTTGACATGGTCTGCAAACATAATCGTGGAGTACAACGGTGTCCGGTTCAATTAGCCCGGCAGCACTCTCAATGCCCTCTCTGAGCAGTCCAGAGGGGCCAGGACGCCACCCCCGCCAGGATTTCGTTTTTTGTGTCCGCCGTTCA
>JAGVUH010000451.1 GCA_019136395.1 Gammaproteobacteria bacterium | reverse complement strand
CTCGGGGACCAGGAAGTTGCTGGCGGTCTTTACCGCGTCCTCGATGATGGCCTCGATGGGGGACTCCTGGCCACGCTTGCGCTCCCGGGCCAGCTCGTGGGCTACGTCCAGGTCCTCGATGCCGCGGTACTGGGTCAGGACCCGCAGGGCGGCGGCATAGGCGGCGAGTTGGTAGTCGGCATCGGAGAAGTTGGGGTCCTCCCGGTCGTCCAGGTCCAGCATGGACTTGAGCTGGTGCTCCACCTCGATCTCCACCTGGGGGACTATCTCGTCCAGGAAGGCCACCGCGTCCGAGGTCTGCTTGCGCAGGACCATGAGGACGGTGCCCTGGACATAGTTGCTGCCCTCTTTGCCGCCATAGGGCGTCTCCGTGGCCACGGTCCAGGCGGCGGTCACCCTTGAGCCCGCCGCCCAGAGGATCAGGGCCAGGTCCGCCCAGACCCCGGCGTCCTGGTGGGTGAACATGACGATCTGCATGCCGTTGTCCGGCATGTGGGCGGCGAGATTGCGGTAGGCGTCCACCATGCCCTCGCGGAATACCTTGCCGGAGCCGCGGATGGCCAGGGCCCGTTTGCTGTCCGGGTACCAGTCGGGGATAAGCCGGGGCAGGTGCCTCTCGTACGAGGCGAGGAAGAACTCCGAGAGTTCGTGGTAGTTGATGGCATCCGCGTAGGGCGGGTCCGTGATCCAGATGGAGCACGGGGCGGTCAGGGCCCGCGCATCGTTGACGGCGACCGCGGCGCCGCCGACAACCGGCGCCGGCCTGTTGTCCAGGAACAGGCTGTCGGCCAGGGTGGCGAGGGGGCGGCCCGCATGGGTGACCAGGGTGTTGAGGGCCTGATTGCTGAGGGTCTGAATGACCTTCTCGTGACCCGCGTCCGTCCACCAGCGACAGAGCCGGGAATCCCAGTCGGCGCAGCGGCCGAGGCCCAGCAGATTGGCCGCGGCAGATCGGGTATCGACGGCGTCTTGCGGGGCCGTCTCAGCAAGGATCTGGCCATGGACCAGGAGCTGCCTTGGGGTGAACAGGTGATGCCAATGGGTCCAACCGCGAGTCCGCATCGGTTCGTCGGTCTTGTCGCCGGGCTCGATCCGACGGCTCGGGATGTACCCCTTGGCCTGCCAGGCGTCGAAGCGTTCCCCCAGCAGGTCGAGGACCAGGGCCTCCCGGTCCAGGTCGCCGGGACCCACTCCGCGATAGAGGGCCCCGGGGAGGCGGTCGGCGAGGGCCTTGAGGTCCGCGGTGCGCTGGGCCTGGCGGGTGCGCAGCCGGACCAGGTCCCGGCGAGCCTCATCAAAGCGGGCCTTGGGGGCCTTGGCGGCGGTAAGGTCGGCGAGTTGGGCCTCCGCCCCCGCCAGTTCAGCGTCCTCGGCCAGCCAGTCCCGGGCGCGGAGGTCCTCCAGATCCAGGCGGTCGCTGCCGTCCAGCAGGTCGGCGACCCCGGCGATGGCTCGATCCAGGGGGACCCATTCCGGGACCGGTCGGTTTTCAGGTCCGCCCGCCCGCTCCTGTTGCTCGGCCCAGAGGAGGTCATCCAGGTCCGGCAGGCGCCAGCGGATGCAGTAGAGGCGTTCCTGCAAGGTGTCGTCCGGGCGCGGGACCAGGTCCGCGTTCTCCCATTGGCGCAGGCCGTAGTCGCCCCCGCGGCGGTCGCCGCGGATGGCGGTCATGGGGGTGGACTGGTGGCAGTGGGGGCACTCCAGGCGGGAGCTGCGCACCGTGCCGGCCTTGGAGGCGGCCAGGGCCTGGGGCGTGACGACTAGGGGGATCTCGATAACGAAGCCTTGCATGGCCGGGTCCGGGGCGAGCCGGGCCAGGGTGTGGGTCTTCTCGCCGATGACCCAGGAGGGGGCGAGCGGGACCCGCCAGCCGCACTCGGGGCAGCGGGTCTCGGCGCAATAGAGGTAGGCGTCGGCCCGCCAGCCCAGGTCGTTGTGCTCGATGCGCCAGTCGGTGACCTGGCGGTCAACGGTGGCGAAGACCGCCTCCTGGGCCGCGCGGACCTGGGCGGCCACCGCCTCGCCGCCGCCGATGATGTTGAGCGCCCCCCACGTGAGCAGCGCGGCGACGGGGTTGAGGTCCGAGCCGTAGGCGTCGCAGCCGATACGCGCCGCCTCGAAGGGGACGCTGGCCCCGCCGCAGAAGGCATCGCCCACCCTGGGGGTGTGGCCGAAACGGCGTTGCCCCAGTTGGCGAACCAGGTCGGGGAGGCCGGCGGCGTCGGTGCCCAGGTGGGCGTTGATCTCCGCCCAGGCGGTCGGGGAGGGCCCGTCGATCTGCTCGGGGCGGTCGCAATAGGTCAGGCGCTCGTCGTAGCCCAGGCGCTCGAAGACCAGGCGTTGCAGCCGGGCCTTGTCCTCGGCCCGGGTCCCGGTCCGGTACCTGGGCCTGGCGGCTGCCGGGTCGAACCAGGCGGAGCGCTCGGCGGGGGTGAGGCGTTCGTAAAGGTCGGCCAGGGCAATGGCCTTGGACTTGCGCCGCCACAGCCCCTCCGGATCCATGGTCAGGAGCTTGAGGAAGATGGCGCGGTCGCGCCTGGGGTCCGAGGTGGCGGGGAGTAGCAACCCCAGGATGGCGGCCCGGACCAGGATCAGCGGCTTGCGGCCCCACCACTTGCCGAGTCCCGTGAGGGTCTGGCTGTAGTTGGCCTTGCGTTCCTTGTAGCTCTCCTTGGAGAGCTTGGAAACGGGGAACTGGGTCTCGATGAAGCTGAGGTCGGCGTCCAGGCTCAAGGGGCGTCTCCTTCGACCGGGCCCGCCAAGCCCGATGGATCGGCCCAGACGGTGGTCAGGTCCGGGTAGGTCTGGATGGTCTCGTCGGCGGTCACCAATAGCGCCCCCTGTGCTTGGGCGGTGGCGATGATGATGCGGTCGGCGGGGTCCTTGTGGATGTCAGGCAGCACCGTCGAGGCATGCAACAGCTTTGGAGTGACGGGAAGGCATTGGATATCGGCCCTTTGCAAGGCCAGGTCGAACCAGTCCGGCAGGGGTGTCCTCCGCGGAACGTAGCCATTGCCGCAGCGGTTCAGGCAGACTGCGGCTGATCTCGGGATGCAACCAGCGGACCCAGGCATGGGTGTCGAGGAGGATCACTGGTAGAGGTCTCCCCATTCCTCCAGGGTGAAGGCCGGCGCGAGGTCGTCGCCATGCACCTGCGCACCCTTCCAAGCCAGCTCGACGGGCGGCTCGTGCCGGGACCGCCCGGCTGGGATTGCTTCCGGCGCCTCGAAGAGCACGATGACCCGCGCCGGGCCCGGCGGTCGGGGCTGCGGGAGCTTGATGTGGATTTCGCCCTGTTCGTCGATCCGGGTGTCGATCTCAATGGCTTGCATGGGCTTGGGTACCGTTGCTCTGGGTTGACTCGATGGACCGGGATCTGGCTGTCATCCGGTGGGGTGCTGGTCGGCCTTTGGCCGTCGCGGTGCCCGGGTGGTCCTTGGCTTAGCCGGCGGACTTGCTGGCCCTGGGCGCCCCCCGACGATGCTCAATTCAAACACGGGCAGGGGCTCGTGGGGGGCGTCGGAGACGGGGTTTTCGGTCAAGGC
>JAGVUH010000200.1 GCA_019136395.1 Gammaproteobacteria bacterium | reverse complement strand
AGGCTGTGGTCACTCAGGTGCATCGGTCAGCGGGCGGTTTCATCGGACAGCGAACAGGGGCTCATCCTGATCTGGCTGGGTGGCTGCGGTCAAGGGGGTCTCTGAACGGTTACGATAACTTCAAGGTTGATCCCGCCATCAACCAGGCGACCAGGTGTCGCGCTGGCCAGTCATGCCGCCCTATCGGATAGGAGTGTCCGACACGATAGCCTGTACTATTACGGATGGCAGCGGTTGGCGCACCCCCACTAAACTAATGCACAAGCTTGGCGAGATCTTTGTCATTCAAGTTACGCAACGAGGGAATGCATCTCCTTTTAGAAGTTAGAGAGAATGTTTGTACCTCTAACCGGAGTTTAGGCGCGGAAATCATGACTCAACCAACCAACATCCTGATCGTCGATGATGATCCTATCGCTCTGATCATCCTGCAAAACGCATTGGAAGGAATGGGGGAATGTCATATCGCCCATAATGGCGCTGAGGCTTTGGCTATGGTGGCGCGGAATCCGATGGATCTGATTCTGCTTGACGCCCTTATGCCCGGTATGGACGGCTATGCCATCTGTTGTTTACTGCAAAGAGATTTCCCGGAAATTCCGGTTATCTTCGTGACCGCGAAGACGGATGACACCAGCGAGGTTCGGGCGCTGAAGGCCGGTGCCATGGATTTCATCAACAAGCCCATCAACCCGCCTATCGTCCGCGCACGGGTGGCGACGCACCTCCGATTGAAGGCCCAGAACGATCTGTTGCGTTCTCTTAGCAGTCACGACCCCCTGACGGGTATTTCCAATCGCCGCGCTTTTGAGGAGCATCTGGCGGCGGAATGGCGGCGATCCATGCGTCATGGGCAGCCGTTATCGGTGCTGATGATCGATATCGACCACTTCAAGGCCTACAACGATCATTACGGCCATCTCCAGGGTGATGATTGTCTGTGCAAGGTGGCCCAGTGCATCGCCAGTTCGCTGACGCGGGGCGAGGACCTGGTGGCGCGGTATGGTGGTGAGGAGTTCGTGGCCCTGCTGGCTGGCTCCTCTCTGGGGGTCGCCGCTGGCTCGGCGGAAAAAATCCGCGCCAATCTGAGATCACTCGCGCTCCCTCAAGCCCCGACCATCGCCATGCCCCATGTCACCCTCAGCATTGGGGTCGCCATGAGCATCCCCGCCAATCTGCCTCAGATCCGTCTGACTTCAGCGAAGGGCCTGATGCGCCCGCCACGGAGCTTGAATTACGCGCAGGCCCAGGATCTGCTCAATCGCGCGGATCGGGCCCTCTACGCCGCCAAGGCCGCTGGTAGGGATTGCGTGCGCCTGGATGGCACGCGTGCGGACCCGCGACTGACTGCGGCAGCCTGAGCACGGGAGAGCGCCCAAGTCATGCGGCGGATTGCCATGGTAACCCGCCAGCGGGCTTCAGGTTTGACGCAGGGGCAGGGTCATGCGGACCAGATCCGCCACCGCGCGGACTTCCAGTTTGCGCATGAGGTTGGCGCGATGGGTCTCGACGGTGCGCACGCTGGTGCCAAGGTCATAGGCGATCGCCTTGTTCGCCTTGCCCTGGATGATGCCCTCCAGGACTTCACGTTCCCGTGGCGTCAAGGTCGCCAGGCGCTGCGCCAGCAGGCGCGGGTCACCGAATTGGTCACGCTGGTGCTGGTCCGCGGCGAGGGCCTTGCGCACCGCCTCCAATAAGACCTGGTGGTTGACGGGCTTGGTCAGGAAATCCACGGCCCCGAGTTGCATGGAGCGCACCACGGTAGGGATTTCGCCGTAGGCACTGAGCATGATCGCCGGGAAGGTGGCCAGCCGAGCCCGCAACGTTTGCAAGAGTTCCAGCCCGTCTATCTCTGGCATACGTAGATCCACGACCAGGCAGGCTGCGCCCTCCGGCTCCCCGCGCGCCAGAAAGGCCTTGGCCGAGGCAAAGTCCTCAACCTTGAGGCGCACCGATTCCAGCAGGTCGCGCAACATCCGCCGCTGAAAATCATCATCGTCGACGACAAACACCACAGGTTCCATGCTCACAGCCCCCCCTAACTCAAGCCATTCTTGTTACTTAGCTCCCGTAAAAGAGCATAGCCCTGGCCACCAAAAAGGGAAAGCCTCGCGGATGCACCGCGGATGCACCGCTAGCTTTGTGGTTTCCGGCCGACTCCGTCGGTATCAGGAACAGGGAAATGGATTAGGGCTGGAACTACGTAATTCTACTAGGCAGACCGGGGGAAGTTCCTCATTGGCGACTCAGGCCAGACTTTATAACCTGTGCCCCAGGCAACAAGGAGTCTGACATAAGTCGGCAGTGGCCCGCCCCCCGCCCCCCGGGGGTCCGGCCAGGGATCGACCTTCTGAAGCCTTAAAAAAACCAAAAAGCATGGAGAAGGGATGATGAATATGAGTGGCTTGTCCTTATTACCACCCGCGAAGCCGCACTCCTGGCGCGAGGCCCTTTGCATTGGCCTGTGCTCGGCGGGCGGAGATCAGATCAAGCTCCCATCGGGCGAAGTCAAAGACGAAGAGGAGAATCTTGGTCTGGCAGCCGACATCGATTACGACATCGACAACGGGGTGCTGAGCATCGCGGTCAGGGGGCCGCTGGATCTGCGTTGCACCACGCGTCTGCTGGCCATCTCCCGTGCGGCAGACGAGAGTATCGCTAGCTGCCGTCTGATCCTGGATGGGGTCACCCGGGTCTTCGACTCCGGTATCGCCGCCTTGATTCTTCTCGCCAAGGCCCTGACCCACCGGGGTGTCGACCGGATTCGCATCGAAGGGCTGGACCTCAACCGCCCGAGCCTGTCCCCCTATCGCTCGGGTACTGTGGCGGCCTCCATGCGGCGGGTCTTCACCTGGTAGGCACCTTGTTTTTCCGGCGCATTCTACCCGAGTGATGCCGGTCAGGGTTGCGGCGCCGGGAAGCGGGACAGGGCGAGCGCGCATAACTCACGCCCCAAACAGGATCTTAGCGCGGTAATCATCGTCCCATGCGGCCTTGCGTCGTTTCTGCGCCAGCCGCAACTTCGTGGGCTCGCGTTC
>JAGVUH010000583.1 GCA_019136395.1 Gammaproteobacteria bacterium | reverse complement strand
AGGTGCATCTGGCCCAGCCTTTGTTGCAGACCCTCGGCGCGGTGCGCACCCTAGGGGCCGATCTGCGTGTCCTGCCCATGTCGGCCACCTGGGATAGCCCCAACACCCATGGCCTGACCGCCGCCGACTACGCCAATCCGGTATTGGCCCAACGCCTGGGGCGGCCAAAACCGGCCACTCTGGTCAAACTCACCGGCACGTCCGCCTTGCCCGAGGAGCTGGCGCGGCAGGCCATGAGCCTGCGCCAGGCCGGGAGCGAGGTCGTGGCCGTGGTCTGCAACCGGGTCGCGACGGCCCGTGCCGTCTTCGAGCGCCTGCGCCCGGAAGGGGACGCCGTGCTGCTCACCGGGCGCTGTCGCCCCGCCGACAAGCAGGCCCTGCTCGATGCCTACCTGCCGCGTATGGCCGTGGGTACCCGCGGCGGGCGGACGCCCCTCTTTGTCGTCGCCACCCAGACCATCGAGGTCGGGGCCGATCTGGACTTCGACGCCCTGGTGACCGAATGCGCGCCCCTCTCGGCCCTGCGGCAACGCGCCGGGCGCCTCAACCGCCTGGGCGAATTGCCGTCGGCCCCCCTGGTCATCGTCTATCAGCCGCTCAAGGATGATCCCGTCTATGGTCCGGCCACCGCCGACACCTGGAAATGGCTCACCGCTGTCGCCCAGGCCCCCGCCCGAGGCAAGCCCAAGACGGTCGACTTTGGCGTCAAGGCCCTGGATGACCTGTTGCTGGCCCAGCCGGCACCGGCGGAAGCGACCCCCACCGCCCCCCTATTGTTGCGCTCGCACCTGGAGATGCTGGCCAGCAATACCCCCCACGGACTGGAGATCGCCCCCTGGCTCCACGGCTGGCAACGGGACAGCGCCGATGTCTATCTGTGCTGGCGCGCCGATTGGGGTGCCGAGAGTCTCACCGCCGCCCCACCGCGGCAACAGGAATTGCTCGCCGTGCCCTTGTGGGCGGTCCAGCGCTGGAATGCCGACATCGCCGATCTGGAGGGCACGGGTCCGGCAGATCCTGGCCAGCGGGTCCTGGATTGCCTGCGGTGGGATGGCGAAACGGCGGAGCCGATCAGCCTGGCGCAGGCCCGCAGCGGTGACACCCTGGTCCTGCCCTGCGCCGTCGGTGGCTGCGATGCCTATGGCTGGGCGCCCGGTAGCACGGCGCCGGTCGTGGATGTGGGCGACGATCACCGCCGGGCAAGGCTCCACCCGGAGGTCCATCCCGACCTGGCGGAGGAGATCGTCGCCCTGCGCGCCGATGAGAACACCCCGGCGGCGGACTGGCGCCGGCTGGCCCAGCGGGCCGGGGTCCCCGAACCAGGGTGGGTCCAGGCGATTCCCGGTGGCTGCGTGGTGACGGAGCGGCGCCGCTGGGACAGCGCCAGCGCCACCCGGCCGGTGAGCCTGGCCGACCACAGCAAGGCGGTCGGCACCGAGGTCCGGCGCCTCGCCATGGCCCTGGGTATGACCGACCCCGCTCTCATCGAGGGCTTGGTCGCCGCCGGCCGCGCCCATGACATTGGCAAGGCGGACCCGCGCTGGCAGGCTCTGGTGGGCGCTGATCCCGACATGCCCCCCCTGGCCAAGGGTCCCGGGGGCGGCCACAACCCCTGGTTGCTCCTGCCCCGGGGCTGGCGCCACGAGATGGCCTCGATCGCCCGCCTGGCGCACGCGGCCGACCTGACCCGCTATCTGGTCGGTACCCATCACGGCCATGGCCGTCCCCACTTTCCCGCCGCGCCCGAGATCGCCCTGTGGCAAGAACTGGGGGATTGGGCCGGACTGCGGGCCAGGCTCATCGCCAGCCAGGGTTTCTGGGGCTTGGCCTGGCTGGAAACCCTGGTGCGGCTGGCCGACTGGCGGATCAGCGAGGCCGAGCAAGCGGGGGGCCAGGCATGAAGTTGACCGCGCTACGGCCCGAGAACCCGGTGGCGATGATGGCGGCCTATGGCGCCCTGCGGCTGCTGCCGGGGGCCCGGCTGCGCTGGTGCGAGGCCCACCCCGAGTTGGACTGGGAGGGCGACATCCTCAACGCCCTGGCCGAGCGCTTACCCGAACGGCTGACGGCACCTGAGGTGACGGCACTCAGCGACCCCCGGGACAAGCATATCGGTGGCGTGGCGGGTTACCGCGCCCTGTCCGGCAAGATCCCTCATGAGTGGCTGAGCGCCTACGCGGTGGAAACCGCCGAGGGGATCGTCGGCACCGATCTGGAACTCTATGGCGGCCGCCACAAATTCGTCGAGGCGGCACGCAAGATCATGACAGCACTGGCCACATGCCCGGTGCGGGCGAAGATCGAGGAAGCCCTGGTGGGTCCCTGGCGTTACGAGGATGCCGCCCAAGCCTGGGGTTGGGACGCGGCGGCGCGGCTGAACCCGGCGGCGCTCCCCCTGGAGGCATCCAATGCCCACAATCCCGGCGTGCTCGGCGCCTACTGGCTGGCCTGGGAGTCCTTGCCGTTGTGGCAGATGGTCAATGGTCACACCCTGGGCTTCACGCGCAAGAAGGGCGAGGGCTGGTACTGGCACTACCCGACCTGCGCCGAGTGGTTGAGCTGGGAGGGGCTCAAGGCCCTGGTCTGGGGTCTGGCGCGGATGAAAGACCGGGAGCGGCGCGCCCTGGGGGTCCGGATCTGGGCCGCCCCGGTAGTGGAGACCAGTCAGTTTGGCAAGGAACTGGGACTGGCGCGAACCTCAAGCAACCGGCCAAAGCCGGGAGGTTCGCGGCAGGGCCAAGCGTATGAAAACTATGGAAAGTGAGGTTGCCAGCTCTGACTGTCGGCGGTTACGGGTGCCTGGACCAGGCAGGTTCGCGAATATGCCGTGGTCCAGCATGGTAAGACAATGCCTTACAAGGATGGTGGCTCATCTCCCGGCCAACGGGAGCGACATTGAAGGCCCGTGTGCCGCTACCTCTGGCGCGACCGCAACAGGGCTCATCTCCCGGCCATCGGGAGCGACATTGAAGGTGTTCCGCCAGCTCCTTGGAGGGAACGATGACCAGGGGCTCATCTCCCGGCCAACGGGAGCGACATT
>JAGVUH010000282.1 GCA_019136395.1 Gammaproteobacteria bacterium | reverse complement strand
AAAAAGATCTTGAGGACGAAATCCAGATAGAAGCTGATGTCCGGCATCTGGGCCACCCCGTCGGGGGTGGTCGCGGCGAAGAAGGCGAACACCAGGGGGAAGACTACCAGATAGGCGAAGGCCATACCCAGGTAAAAGAGGGCGATACTCGAGGCCAACAGGGGTAGGGCGAAGCGCTTTTCGTGCTGGTACAGGCCCGGGGCGACGAAGCCCCAGACCTGGAACAGCAGGTAGGGCATGGAAAGGAAGACCGCCGCCACCAGCGCCAGCTTGAAGGGCGTGAGGAAGGGCGAGGCGACCTGGGTGGCGATCATGGTCGAACCCTCCGGCAACTGGGCGCGGATGGGTTCGGCGACGAAGGTATAGAGGTCGTTGGCGAAGGGAAAGAGGACCAGGAACGCGACCGCGATAGCCAGGATCATGCGCAACAGGCGGTCGCGGAGCTCCATCAAGTGCGAAATAAAGGGCTGTTCCGGGCCCGGATCTTCGTCGTAAGCCGGCGTTGTCATGGCTAAGCCGTATCCGATGGTAAAGGGGAGCAGGCCGGCCCGGCGGAGGGGCGGGGTTTGCCAGGAGGCTGGAGCCTTCAGCCGCTTTTATCGGCGGAGGCGGAGCCCTTGTCGCCCCGCGCCTCGACGCTGGCGGAGGCGGGCTTATCCCGGGAGCGAGTCGCGGGCATCTCGATGAGGGTCTCCAGCGGGTTCTCCCGGGCCTGCTTGGCCAGGATTTCCTTGAGTTCCTCCGCCTTGAGTTCGCTGTCGATTTCCGCCTTCACCGTCGCCAGGGTCCGGCGCGCCCGTCCTAGCCAGAGGCCGGCGGTACGCGCCAGCCGGGGCAGGCGTTCGGGACCCACGACGATGAGGGCCACGACGCCAATCACGACCAGTTCAAGAAAACCAATATCGAACATAGCCTTGGCCTGGCCTGGGTCTTCAGTGGAGCGTCAGGCGCGGTCCCGGTTCTCGACCCTGGTGCCAGGGTCCTGGGTTGCCGTGCGGGGGGCCGTGGGCTGAGCGGAAGGGCTGGATTGTGCCCCGGTGACTCCCTGGGAGCCCGCGGCTGTGGAAGGGGGAGCTTCTTCCAGACGCTTGGGTTCTTCCTCCTCCTTGTCCGAGTCGCTCATTGCCGAGCGGAAGCCCTTGACCGCGTTACCCAGATCCGAACCGATGCTCTTCAGGCGCTTGGTGCCGAAGAGCAACAGAACGATCACCAGGATGATCAGAAGCTGCCAGATGCTGATACCACCCATGCCCATAATGTTCTCCGATGCTCCGGAGGAGCAAATGTTTAAACGTGTGGAGCAAGTCGACGCCATTGAGGATAAGGCCCGCCAACTCCCTGCGTTCGCCGTGCCGCGACCGCGAAAAGTGGTGCGATCTTACCGCAAGACCGGGGCTGGCAGTAGGGGGAGGATCGTCGCCGATAGCGACCGCGGGGGGCGCGACGCTGGCAGGGGGCCACTGACAAGTTGCGCGAGACCCCAGATTCAGTATCTTTGGGCAGGACGCTGTCCAAAGCAGGTGACGATCTCCTGTCGAATCAGTGTCTCCTGGCGCTCAATCGCCGCTACCAGCGCAAACTGCACCTTGGCCCGCGCCAGGTTCTGGCCGGGCGCGGTGACACGAAACCAACGATTGCCGTGCAAATGATCGGTGAGAAAGCGCAACCCCAACTCGAGGGGGAGGAGGCGGATCGCCGGATAGAGGAGGGCGATCTCGGTGGGGTTCAGGAGCCCTTGGGAAGTGGTGGCATAGGCGGCTAGCAGGGGACGACAGACCGCGAGGTCGAAGCCAATCGCGGCCGGCTGGGCCGTCTCCCCCTGGCGGTTGCAGCAGGAGCGCAGGCAGTCGGCGATGTCGTGAAGGGTCAGTCCCGGCTGGACGGTGTCCAGGTCGATGAGGGCCACGGCGCGTTGCCCGGTGACGTTGAACAGCAGGTTGTCTAGCTTGGGATCGCCGTGGACCACCCGTTCCGGGATGAGGCCCGCCTGGCGGGCATCCTCCACCTCGGCCAGGCCCTCCCGCCGGCGGGCGAGGAAGTCCAGGGCCTCTTCCAGGTCAGGGTCTGATCGCAACGCCTCCGTTCCTTGGACCTGGGGAGGGACTCCCGCCGCCAGGACCCGATCGAACTGGCGCAAATAGGCGGGGGTGACATGGAAGCCGGGGAGGGTGACCCGCAAGTGCGCTGGTTCCAGGTCCGCCACGGCGCGATGAAACTCACCCAGCAGGCGGCCGACCTCCGCCGCCTGACCTGGGGTCGTGATCGCCGTCAGGGGCTCGCCGGGCAGGTGGCTCATCATCCGCCAGGTGGCGCCGGCCTCATCACGGGTCCAGGTGGCGCCGCTGACCACGGTTCTGAGGGTCGGCCAGACCAGGTTGAGCCGTGGCTGGCGGGCCAGGTGGGCATCAAGCCGGGCGAGATTGGCCATGATCCCCTCGGGATCAGGGAAGACTTGGCCGTTGAGGCGTTGCAGGACCCAGCGGCCGGTGGCGGTCCGCACCAGAAAGCTGTCGTTGATCAGCCCCCGGCCCAGGGGGCTGACCTCGAGTTCCTCCGCCTCCAGACGAAAGCGGCGGGCGATGCTCGCGGCCAGAGCGAGGGGCGGGGCGGTCCTCATCCCGGGTACAGGGCCGCCAGGCTACGTGGACGGGCCATCCTGGTGACACGCGCAAGCAAGGCGCCAACCCCCATCGGCATTAGGGTGCGGGCCAGAGGGTGACCGGCCTGGTGGCCCGGGCGGGGAGCGGGGTCGCGACCAGGCTTTCACCGTCGGCATGGCGGCCGGTAAGGCTAACCCGCAGCAGGCGGTTGGTCAGGTCCGGGGTCGCGGTCGCCGACAGGCGCGCCGGGAGATAGTCCGGGGTATAGCCGAACCAATCACCCGCGGGATCACCGCCATGGCGGCCTTCCACCAGGAGGGTGGCCTCCGCGCCCAGGCGGCGGTCCAGGGTCTCGCCCTTCAGGCGTCGTGCCAGCTCGTGCAGTTGCTGACTGCGCGCCCGTTTGACCGTGGCGGGGACCTGGTCCGGCAGGTTAGCGGCCTTGGTGCCGGGGCGGGGGGAGTAAGGAAAGATATGGATCTGGCCAAAACCGATCTGGCGGACGAATTCCAGGCTCTCTTGCCACTCGGCGTCGGTCTCGCCGGGAAAGCCGACGATGAGATCGGTGGTCAGGTTGATGCCCGGCACCCGCTCCCGGGCCTGGTCGGCAAGCGCGGCGAACTCCCCGGTTCGGCAGCGCCGGGCCATGCGCCGCAGGACGCTGTCGGCGCCGCTCTGCAGGGGCAGGTGGAGATGGGGCATCAGCCGTGGGTTGGCGAAGAGGTCCCAGAGGCGCTCCGGCAGTTCCCAGGGCTCCAGGGAGCCCAGGCGCAGGCGAGGGAGGTCGGTGTTGGCCAGGACGCCAGCCACCAGGTCGTCTAGCCCCAGGCCCAGGTCGCTCCCCCAGCCGCCGAGATGGACCCCGGCGAGCACCACCTCCTGAACCCCCTCCGCCGTCGCCCGGTTGATCTCCGCCACCACCTCCGCGATGGTGCGACTGCGCTCATCCCCCCGGGCCAGGGTGACGATGCAGAAGGTGCAGCGATAGCGGCAGCCATCCTGGACCTTGACGAAGGCGCGTTGGCGACCGCGGGCGAAGAGGGGGTTGGCGTCGGCGGCCAGGGCGGTGACCGGCATGGTCGGCAGGTCGAGTTCGGCGGCGGCGATCGCCACCAGACGGTCCTTGTCCTGGTTGGGGACCAGCAGGTCAATGTCGCCCTCCGCGGCCAGTGCCTGGGTCTCCAGGGTGGCGAAACAGCCGCTGACCACCAGCTTGGCGCGGGGGTTGGTGCGCTGGGCGCGGCGCAGCAATTTGCGCGACTTGCGCACCGCCTCCTGGGTGACGGCGCAGGTGTTGACCACCACCAGATCGGCGTCCTGCTCATCGGCGCTGACCTGGTGGCCGAGTTGCTGGAACTGCCGGGCCCAGGTCTCCAGTTCCGCCTCGTTGAGCCGACAGCCCAGGGCCTGGAGGCTGACGCGCATCAGCCCTCGAGACCGGGCATGAGCCCGGGAGGCATGCCGGGGAAGGGCCCGGGGGGCGGGGGGGCGGGGGAGTTCTGGTGCAGGATCAGGCGCCAGCCTTCGGCGCCACGGCGGTAGATGTTGGTCGCCAGGACCGGCGGCTGGGCCGGCCGGCCGGGGACCGTGACCCGCTCCTCCAGGTAGTGGATGGCCAGGTCGCCCGCCTGCAGCCAGCGGATGTGAGTGACCTGGATGTCGAGGTGGAAATCCCCGCCAAAGAGCGGCGCCCAGGCCTCGTGGACCTGGTCGCCGTGGAGCAGCGGCTGCATGGGCAGCAGGCAGGCGATGTCCGGGGAGTCCTCCCAGACGCCGCGCAGGCGTTCCGCGTCACGCTCGTCGATGGCGTCGTAAAAGGCGTCTTCCGCGTCCTGGGGGGTGGCGTAGCGTTCGGGCATGGCGCTGGCTTGATTCCGGAGGGGGTTATCCGCCTTGACGACGGGGGATGAGGATGCGGACCTGGTCGGCGCTATCCTGGCGCTGCAGGGCGGCGCCATCCGCGTCCGGGGGCAGGGGGAGGCGGCGGCTGGTCCGGCCGCTGGAGAAACTGTAGCTGCGCTGGTAACCCCGGCCGTCGTCGAAGTTGTCCTCGCGGGAGGTCCTGGTGGAGGTATCCCGGGAGATGCGCAGGGAACGACCCTGGACATCGACCTGGATCTCTTCGGCCTTCATACCCTCCAGGGGGATCTCCAGGACATAGCCCTCGGCGGTGATGGACTGGTTATAGCGCAGGGGACCCCCGAGACGACCCGGCATCCCGCGCTCCGGGGCGGCCAGGCCGGGGGGAGCGAAGAAGTCAGGTGGGGGCGGGGGCTGAAAATCGTAGCCACCAGGGCCCGTGAAACCCGGTGAGGCGGGAAAGTCAGGCGGCGGGGGGAGATAGCCCTGCATCGGCGGTGCAGCGGGCGCGGGTCCATAGCCGGGGGCAGCATAGCCGGGAGTGGCGGGAGTCTGAGCCAGGGCAAGGGGAGGGGCCAGGAACACCAGGCCTGCCAGGAAAATGCGGGGGGTGGGGATCTCGAACATGACGGTAACTCAGAGACGAGGATGCATGTTGGTAATTATAAGTCAGCCCCGATCATCGCTGACGGCTGATTTCCCGCCTCGTGCGGGGGCGGGGCCGGGGTTTCGTCTGGAGATGATTCCGCCGCGTAACCGTTCTGCCCCCTCTCCCCAACCCTCTTACGAAGGGGGGGAGGGAGCAAGAGAATCATCGGCTTGTGCTATCTACGCCAGCCCAGGCAGCGGAAGGGGGGAATGGTTTCTCTGCCACAACCCCGCGCACGCCTCTTGATCCCCAGGCTGCGGTAATCACGGAAAATCGTTTGGCGAAGGGTATACTTGCCGGCCTACGAGCGACAGGTCCGGCGCGGGACCCCAGACCAGGGGTCCCGGGGTTCGGCTTGGCTCCCCACTTTTTGGGCACGGATTACATGAGCGAAGGCATCCTATTCGTCGTCTCCGCGCCGTCCGGCGCCGGCAAGACCAGTCTGGTCAAGGCCTTGCGTGAGCGGGAACCCACCTTGGGGTTGGCGATATCCCATACCACGCGTCCGCCCCGGCCGGGGGAGACCGATGGCGTCCATTATCACTTCGTCGCGGAGGCCGACTTCCTGGCCATGATCGCGGCGGGGGCCTTTCTCGAACATGCCCAGGTCTTTGGCAATCGCTATGGCACCGGCGAGGCCAAGGTCCGGGAGGCCCTGGCCGCGGGTCAGGACCTGCTGCTGGAGATCGACTGGCAGGGGGCCCGGCAGGTGCGGGCGCGGTTTCCCGACGCGGTCACGATCTTCATCCTGCCGCCGTCCGCCGCCGAACTAGCGCGCCGGCTGCGCGGGCGGGGCCAGGACAGCGAGACGGTCATCGCCGGGCGCATGCGCCAGGCCCGGGACGAGATGATCCACTACGACGAGTACGATTATCTGGTGGTCAACGACCGGTTCAAGACGGCCCTCGAGGACCTGGCATGCCTGATCCGGGCCGAGCGCCTGCGCCTGGCCCATGGCGCTAGCCGCTGGCGGGGGCTGCTGGCGGGCCTGCTGGCGGAGTGATCGTCCGCCCGATGGCCCCTAACCATCTCGCCCGTCGCTTGCCGGGCGGGCTTTTGCTAACCTTAATCATTAATCACGCATACGGAGTCATTCCCACTCATGGCACGCATTACCGTCGAGGATTGCCTCGATCATGTCGATAACCGCTTCGGACAAGCCCACGGTGGTGGCCCTGCGCGAGATCGCCGATGGCGTCCTCACCCAGGAGGCGGTGGAGGTGGTGGAGCGGGAGCGCGAGCAGCGCCGCGCCGAGCGCTCCCTGGAGATGCGGATTGCCGCGGAACTGGCGGCAGAACTGGGCGGCGACGAGTAGGCCCCCGGGCTGGCGCCGTGGGTCCCGGGCCCTGGAGCGGGCGCGGGCGGGAATTCGGTTTGCCCGGCTGATCCTGACGGCGGTCCGCCACCCGGCGGATGGCGCCGATACCCAACGGGCACCGCGTCTATGATCCAGGCCCTGGTGTCCCCCACGCTCCCCCCGGTCAGCGAAGTGGCGCCGGTGGAAAAGCCGCGCTTCCAGATCGAGGACCTCTGCGTCTATCTCGAATCCTACCTGACCCCGGAACAGATCCGCGAGGTCTACCGCGCCTATCAGCTCGGCTCCGAGGCCCATGCCGGCCAGACGCGCAAAAGCGGCGAGCCCTACATCGAGCACCCCGTCGCCGTGGCGCGCATCCTGGCCGGGATGCGCATGGACTACAAATGCCTGATGGCGGCCATCCTTCATGACGTCATCGAGGATACCGGTCACTCCCGGGAATCGGTGGCGGCCCTCTTCGGCGAGGAGATCGCCGAGCTGGTGGACGGGGTCAGCAAGCTGACCCGCCTCGACTTCCCCACCAAGGCCGAGAACCAGGCGGCCAACCTGCAGAAGATGCTGCTGGCGATGACCAAGGACATCCGGGTCATCCTCATCAAGCTCGCCGATCGGCTGCACAACATGCGCACCCTGGGGATCATGGCCCCGGAGAAGCGCCGCCGCATCTCCCGCGAGACCCTGGAGATCTACGCCCCCATCGCCAACCGCCTGGGTATCCGCCAGATCGGGGCGGAACTGGAGGAACTGGCCTTCGCCCATCGCTGGCCCTGGCGCCGTTTTCTGCTGCAACGGGCGGTCGAACGGGCGCGGGGTACGCGCAAGGCCCTGGTGGCGGACGTGGAGACCGCCCTGCGGGATCGCCTGTCCCAGGCCGGCATCCAGGCCGAGGTGGTGGGCCGCCAGAAAAACCTCTTCGGCATCTACTGCAAGATGCGCAACAAGCAGCGCGCCTTCGAGGAGGTGGTGGACGTCTTTGCCTTCCGCATCGTCGTCGACCGCATCGACACCTGCTACCGGGTCCTCGGCGTGGCGCACAACCTCTACAAGCCCATCCCCGGTCGCTTCAAGGACTACATCGCCATCCCCAAGAACAATGGCTATCAGTCCCTGCACACCCTGCTCTTCGGGCCCCAGGGCGTTCCCATCGAGATCCAGATCCGCACCCTGGAGATGCAGCACGTCGCCGAGAGCGGCATCGCCGCCCACTGGATGTACAAGGCGGGTGAGGAGGGCGTCAGCCCCCAGGCCCTGGCGGGGGACTGGCTACGCAGCCTGGTGGAGATGCAGCGCGGCTCCGGGGATTCCATGGAGTTCCTGGAGCACGTCAAGGTCGACCTCTTCCCCGATGAGGTCTACGTCTTCACCCCCCGCGGCGATATCCAGGTGCTGCCGGTGGGGGCCACGGTGGTGGACTTCGCCTATGCCATCCACTCCGGTCTGGGCAATCGTTGCGTGGCGGCGCGCATCGACCGGCGCATGGCCCCCCTGCGCACCCCCCTGCGCAGTGGTCAGACGGTGGAGATCATCACCGCCCCCCGGGCCATGCCCAACGCCGGCTGGCTGAACTTCGTGGTGACGGGCAAGGCCCGCGCCAACATCCGCGCCTATCTGAAGAACCTGCAACGCCAGGAGGCGGAGGCCCTGGGGCGGCGTCTGCTCAACGCCGAACTGGCGGGGCAGGGCTTGGACCTGGAGCGCTTGCCGGCGGCCCAGGTCACGGCCTATCTGGAGCGGGCCGCGCTGCCCGACCTGGCCACCCTGCTGGTGGAGGTGGGGCTGGGCAATCGCCTGCCGGTGCTGGTGGTGCGGCGGCTCATGGGCGAGGAGGCCGCCGAGGCCACGGGGGCGGGGGAACGGGGCAAGGGGCCCAGGCTGGCGATCAAGGGCACCGAGGGCATGGTGGTCAATTATGGCCGTTGCTGCCGGCCCATCCCCGGCGACCCCATCGCCGGGCTCTTCAGCCCGGGCAAGGGCATCGTCGTTCATCGTCAGGGCTGCCGCAATCTGGGCGATTTCCAACGCCACAAGGACCAGTGGCTCGACCTGGAATGGTCGAGTGAACCCAGCGGTGATTTCGTCACCGAGATCCGGGTCGATGTCGGCAACCAGCGGGGCGTCCTCGCCAGCCTGGCGGCCGCGATCGCCGAGCTGGGCTCCAATATCGAGAACATCCAGTCCCGGGAGCGTGATGGCCACAACACCAGCCTGGACTTCTTGGTCACGGTCCACGACCGGCCCCATCTGGCCCGCCTCATGCGTCGGCTGCGGCAGGTCCCGCGGGTGATGCGTATCCAGCGGCTGATGCGCTGAGTCGCCGCGCCGGCGGATACCGCCCATATTGCGGGCGGAACATCCCCGCCGACCCCTTCCGACCTAACTCCCGATCCGCCCCGGCTTGAATTACCCGGCCGCGTACTCAACTTTGGCGCATCATTGGCCGGATACCGCGGCCGCTCCCACGACGGAACCACCCATGACCACAGCCCTGCCCCTGATCCCCGTTCTCACCCCCGAGGAGCGCATGGAGGCCACGCGCCACATCATGGCCCTGTGCCAAGACTGGGGTCTGGGGGCGAGCGACATCCTCACCCTTCTGGCCCTGCCGGACTCCGTCAAGGCTCGCCATGTCCCCCGCTTCGTCGAGCAGGAGGCCTTTCCGGATGAGGTGGCGGTGAACCGCCGGCTGGGCTATCTCGCCCGGATCGAGCACGCCCTGGGCACCTATTTCCCCCGCAACCCCGAGATGCGTTCGTTGTGGATCAAGCGCGGCAATCGCAAATTCGGTCGGCGTCCGCCCCTGAGCGTGATGATCGAGGATGGTGAGTCGGGCCTGGCGGCGGTGCTGGCCCATCTGGACTGCACCTTCGCCTGGGATCAGACCGGCTCCCGGACCGAATACGACGAGCGCAAGGGCTGACGCCTGGCCCCTCCGTCCCCTCTGGTCCTCTTCCGATCCCCGGGGGCATGCAGAAGTCCTTCCTGCTACCATAGGCGCGTTTTTCCTGCTGCCCAGGGCCGCGCCCCATGCCCCATTCCCTCCTCCCGCCCTTTCCCCTGCTGGTCGCCGCCTTGGCGCTGCCGCTGGGGGGCCTTGCCAGCCAGGTCGCCGGACTTGATCTGAGCCTGCGCGAGTCCGACCTGGCCCCGGATGTCACCCTGCGGGAGCATGAGAATCGCACCGTCCGGGAGTACCGGATCAATGGCCGCCTCTACAAGGTCAGGATCACGCCCAGCGTCGGCGCGCCCTATTACCTGGTCGACCAGGATGGCTCCGGTGACCTGTCCTGGAACAGTGGCGCCGGCCCCGCGACTACCCAGGTGCCCCAGTGGGTGCTGATGCGCTGGTAGTCCCGGTTGACCGCCAGGGTAAGGTGGTTACCCTCCCCTTTGGTTCAGGAGCATTCTTATGAGACATGTCGTCCGGTCGTTGTCGATCCTCGCCCTGACTCTGGTCCTGAGCCAGCCACTGCTGGCCGGGACCCTGGAAAGCGTCAAGGCGCGCGGTTCACTCAAGTGTGGCGTCAACGGTGAGGCGCCGGGGCTTTCCCTCAAGGACCCCGCCGGCCATTGGCGTGGCATGGACGTCGATTTCTGCCGAGCCGTCGCCGCCGCCGCCCTCGGGTCCAAGGACAAGGTGGAGTTTGTCCCCCTGACCGTCGCCGCCGCCCCGGTGGCCCTGGCCCAGGGTGAGGTGGATCTGCTGGCGCGTAACTTCAGTTGGAATCTGGAGCGGGACGTCAGCGCGGGGATCAGCTTCGTCGGCATCCTGCTCTTTGATGGCCAGGGGTTCCTGGTCCGGCGCGATACCGGCATCCTCAGCGCCCTGGAACTCGATGACAAGCGGGTCTGCGCCCTGGAGGGCTCGACCAGCGCCGATCATGTCCGACGCTATTTCGACCGTCATCGCATGGACCTCGACTTGCGGCTCTTCCCCGACATGGGCGCCGCTGCCAAGGCCTATCTGGCTGGTGAATGCCAGGTCCTGACCAGCGATCACCTCCAATTGCATGGCCTGCGGGCTGGAATGGAGAAGGGTCAGGACCACCGCGTCCTGCCCGAGATCATCTCCAAGGAGCCCCTGAGCCCGGCGGTGCGCGAGGGCGATGGCCGCTGGTTTGACCTGGTGCGCTGGACCCTCTTTATCCTGATCGACGCCGAGGAACTGGGTATCGACTCCCGTAACGTCCAGCGCGCCATGAGCGAAGCCCAGGCCAGCGATACCCGCCTGCTGCTCGATGTCGAGGGCCAGGTCGCCAAGAACCTGGGGATCGATCGGGACTGGGTGGCGCGGGTCATCGGCCAGGTGGGCAATTATGGCGAGATCTACGCCCGCAACCTGGGCGACCAGTCGCCGCTCAAGGCCAAGCGTGGCTTCAATGCCCTATGGAATGACGGCGGTCTGCTCTACGCGCCGCCGCCGCGTTAGCGTGACAGTCACCAGCCCTGTCTATCACCATCAGGGGTGTGGCGCGCCGCCTCGTGAGAGTTAGCGTGAAAGCCATAGCAAAGTATTTCCTATTCAGGAGGGTGTCGCGCCCCTTCATGACGGTTCGCGTGAAGGCCATCCCCAATGACGGTCATCATCTGAGGCGCGGTAAGACCCCCTGGTGACGGTTAGGTTGCTGTCGTGGCCGCCCCCTTTCCCATCCTCCTACCCCTTGGAACCCTGTCCTCATGCCCCTGATCAAGCCCTTCGCCGGCCTGCGTCCGGCCCCCGGCCGCGCGGTCGAGGTCGCCGCGCCCCCCTATGACGTGATGAGCACCGAGGAGGCCCGCGCCATGGTGGCTGGGCGGCCCTGGAGCTTTCTGCACATCTCCCGCCCCGAGGTCGATCTGCCCGTGGACACGGACCCCTATGCCCCGGCGGTCTATGCCAAGGCGCGGGAAAACCTGGAGGCCATGCGGTTGGCGGGCGTGCTGGAGCGGGACCCGGCCCCCTGCTACTACGTCTACCGCCTGACCATGGGCGAGCATGTTCAGACCGGCCTGGTGGCCGCCGCCTCGGTGACGGCCTATGACCAGGAGCGCATCAAGAAACACGAATTCACCCGGCCGGTAAAGGAAGACGATCGGGTGCGCCAGATCGACGTCCTGGACGCCCAGACCGGTCCGGTCTTTCTGGTCTACCGGGCCACGTCGCGCATCGACGCGGTCCTGGCCGCCGTCAGCCAGGGCGAAGCCGCGGTGGACATCCGCGCCACCGGCGAGGTCCGCCACCAGATCTGGGTGGTCCGGGATGGCGACCTCATCCGGTTGCTGTCGACGGCCTTCGAGGCCCTGCCCGCCCTCTACGTGGCCGACGGTCACCATCGCTCCGCCGCCGCCTCCCGCGTCGCCGCGGCGCGCCGGGCCGCCAACCCGGCCCACACCGGGGAGGAGGCCTACAACTATTTCCTGGCCGTCATCTTCCCCCACGACCAGATGCGGATCATGGACTACAACCGCCTGGTGACGGACTTGCACGGCCTGGACCGGGACGAGTTCCTGCGCCGCGTGGCGGTGCCCTTCCAGGTCGAACCCAGCCCCACACCGGTCAAGCCGGCCAAGGCCGCCGAGTTCGGCATGTACCTGGATGGCGCCTGGTACCGTCTGACTCTGGACGAGCGGCGCATCCCGTGGGACGACCCCGTGGGCCGGCTGGACGTGAGCCTGCTGCAGGATAACCTCATCGAGCCCATCCTCGGCATCGTCGATCCCCGGCGGGACGAGCGCATCAACTTCGTCGGCGGCATCCGCGGCCTGGAGGGCCTGGTCAAACCCGTGGACGAAGGCTGCTACCGCGTCGCCTTCTCCCTTTTCCCCACCCGCATGACCGAGCTCATGGCCGTCGCCGACGCCGGGGAGGTCATGCCCCCCAAGTCCACCTGGTTCGAGCCCAAGCTGGCGGACGGCTTGGTGAGTCATGTCCTGGATTGATAGCCAAGCCTGGTTCCGAGGTTGACGGCGGGCAGGGGCCAGGATCAGAACCTCGGCCCCTCATCGCCCGGCAGACTGGGTAACCGAGCCACGGATCAACACGGACAAACCGGGATGGATAGTTGCCATCGCGTTGAAAAGATGGGTGTGCGTGCCTGGTGAAGATCCAGATCCGGCCAAACCTCGCCCGCGACCGATTCTCAGGCTGCTGACTCTCCGCTCATGGTGACCTCGGTTTACAACCTCCCCGACGACCAGGCCGACGATCCGGCGGTGGTCGAGCACTGGCTGGCGGCCCTCTCCGACCGCTATCCCGAGGCCGACCGGGTCCGGGTGCGCGACGCCTGCAACCTGCTGTTGGGTTGCCGGGGCCGCCAGACCCTGGAGACGGGGGAGACGCAAGTCCGCTATCGCCTCGCAACCGCCGATATCCTGGCGGGGCTGCGCCTGGACGCCGACACCCTCATCGCCGCGCTGCTCAATGGTTGTCTGGAACGGGGCGTGCTGAGTCAGGACGAACTGGCCCGGCGCTTCGGCCCCGCGATCGCGCGCATGGTTGGGGATCTGCGCCAGATCGGCCAGCTCGCCAACGTCGAGGCGGTCATCGCCGGCAAGGCCCAGGAGCGCCACGAGGAGAACCTGCGTCGCCTCCTGCTCGGCATCGCCGAGGACGTGCGCGTGGTGCTGGTGGTGCTGGCGGAGCGCCTACATCTCATGCGATGCATGAAGGGCCTGGACGAGGCCCGGCAGCGCAAGCTTGCCAGCGATACCCGGCGCCTCCATGCCCCCCTGGCCAACCGTCTGGGCGTCTGGCAGATCAAGTGGGAACTGGAGGACCTGGCCCTGCGCTTCCTGGAGCCGGAGGCCTACCGGCGTATCGCCCAGCTCCTTGGTGACAAGCGTGCCGAGCGCGAGGCCTATATCGCCCACGTCATCGCCCTGCTCAAGGCCAAGTTCGCCGAGGCCGGGGTCAAGGCCGAGATCACTGGCCGCCCCAAGCACATCCACAGCATCTGGCGCAAGATGCAGCGCAAGGGCGTGGACATCGAGCAGATCTTCGACCTGCGCGCGGTGCGCATCCTGGTCGATACGGTGGCCGATTGCTACGCCGCCCTGGGCCTGGTCCATGGCCTCTGGCGCCACATCCCCAAGGAGTTCGACGACTACATCGCCACCCCCAAGGGCAACCTGTACCAGTCCCTGCATACCGCCGTGGTGGGACCCGAGGACAAGCCCCTGGAGGTGCAGATCCGCACCTGGGACATGCACCGCCACGCCGAGCTGGGCGTCGCCGCCCACTGGGCCTACAAGGAGAGCAAGGGCTCGGACGACGCCTTCCAGCGCCGCCTGGTGTGGATGCGCCAATGGATGGAGCTGCTCAACGAGGGCGAGGACGACGCCGACTTTCTGGAGCGCTTCAAGACCGAGTTCGAGCCGGCCCACATCTATGTCCTGACCCCCCAGGCGAAGGTCATCGACCTGCCACGTGGTGCCACGCCCCTGGACTTCGCCTACGCCATCCACTCCGAGATTGGTAACCGCTGCCGGGGGGCCAAGGTCGATGGCCGCATCGTCCCCCTCAACCAGACCCTGCGCAGCGGCCAGACCGTCGAGATCATCACCCAGAAGAACGCCACCCCCAGCCGTGACTGGCTGAGCGTCCATCAGGGCTACCTGATGACCGCCAGGGCGCGCAACCGGGTGCGCCAGTGGTTCAAGCAACAGGACTTCGACCGCTACCTGGCGGAGGGCCGCGCCCTGCTGGACAAGGAGCTGACGCGCCTGGGCGTCGAGATCCGCCTTCAGCCCCTGGAACCTCTTGCCCAGCGCTACAACTTCCTCAAGGGGGAGGACCTGCTGGCCGCCATCGGCCGTGGGGACGTGGCGGTGGGTCAGGTCGCCCGCCAGATTGGTGAACTCACCGCCCCGGCGGAGAGGGAGCGGGAGGAACTGGTCCCGGAGGACCTCGTCAGCCGCAAGCGGGAGCGCCGCCGCCGCGCCCCACCCGCGGGTCGGGGGCGCCCGGAGGTGGTGGTGGCGGGCATCGATGACCTCATGTCCCACTTCGGCCACTGCTGCAAGCCGGTGCCGGGGGACCCCATCCGCGGCTACATCACCCGTGGCCGCGGCCTGACCATCCACCGCCGCGATTGCGAGAACCTGCGCCAACTGGCCGCCGCCGAGCCCGCCCGGCTGATGGAGGTATCCTGGGCGCGGGACCTGGCTAAAGGTGGGACCCCAGGCGGGGCCCAGGCCGGGACCCAATCCGGAAGCCAGGCCGCCTATCCCGTCGACATCCTCCTCGTCGCCGCCGACCGCAAGGGCCTGCTGCGCGACATCTCTGCCGTCTTCTCCGACGCCGACATCACCCTCCTCGGCGTCAACACCAGCACCGACCGCACCACCGACCGCGCCACCATGCGCTTCATCGCCGAGGTCCACGACATGGACCAGCTTGAGCATCTTCTTAATCGGCTGCGCATGATTCCGGATGTCATGACCGTAAGGCGGCCGCGATAGGACCTCGCAACAAGGCTTGTCAGTTCGGTGCCTGGGGCGGGTTTGTCCTGGGACGGGTTTGTCCTGGACAGGCAAAGTGCTGCTGGCAACCAGTCCAGTTACCCTCGCAGAATGGCAGGGGTTCATAGCCACGCTGAATCATCCCCCGGAACCGAAAGCCGTTCTGCACGCCGCTTGGCGAGACTACCGGGACATGGAGCCGGAGTGAGGCTCGTCCCCTTCGACGTGGCCTGAGAGCCGCCTCAGTCCGCCTCTTCCCCCTTGGCCTGATTGATCTGCTGGCGGACGGCGAAGAAGGTGGCCAGGCGCTCCTGGATCTGGCCGTTGATGCTGGCGGGGGGATAGAGGCCATCCTTGTCCGGCTGGCCGGCGGGCAGACCGGTGAGGAGTTCCAGGGCCTGGTCGACGTGAGCGACGGCGTGGATCTGGAAGTCTCCCCGGGCCACGGCCTCGCGTACCTCCTGTTTTAGCATCAGATGCTTGCGGTTGGCGTGGGGGATGATGACCCCCTCGGCGCCGGTCAGACCCCGGGCCTGGCAGATGTCGAAAAAGCCCTCGATCTTTTCGTTGACGCCGCCGATGGCCTGGACCTCGCCGTGCTGATTGACCGAGCCGGTGATGGCCAGGGCCTGCTTGAGGGGGATGTCGCCGATGGCGGACAGCAGGGCGCACAACTCCGCCACCGAGGCGCTGTCACCCTCCACCGGGCCATAGGTCTGCTCGAAGACCAGGCTGGCGGACAGGCACAGGGGCTGAAAGCGGGCGTAGCGGCGGCCCAGGTAGGCGGAGAGGATGAGGACGCCCTTGGAGTGGATGGGCCCGGCCTGTTCCACCTCGCGCTGGATGTCGACCACCTCGCCATGGCCCAGGCGGGCGGTGGCGCTGATGCGGGTGGGGGTGCCGAAGGCCTGGTCCCCCAGGGCCATGACGGAGAGACCGTTGACCTGACCGAGTTGGACGCCCTGGGTGTCGATGAAGAGGGTGCCGCGCAGGATCTCCTCCTGGATACGCTCGCGCATTTGCCCCAGGCGCCGGCGGCGGGCGGCGATGGCGCCCTCGATCTGGCAGGTGTCGATCCGTTCCAGGCGCTCGCGGCGGGCCAGGTGGTCGGCCTCGCGCAACAGGTCGAGGACACCGCCGAGGTGGATGGAGAGACGCTCGCCGTCCGCGGCCCGGCGCGCCGCCTGCTCGATGACCCGGCCCACGGCATCACGGCTCAGGGGTAGTAGGCGCTCCTGGCGTTGCAGGGTGGCGATGAGGCGGGCGTAGAGTGGGTCCTGGCTCTGGTGCGTCTCTGGCGCAAGCAGGATCCCTCGTTTGGTCCGGTCTTCCCCTTCCGGCCCCTCTCTGTTCGGGATTAGCGGCTGGTCCTCAGGCTCCCAATGATGCGCCTGGTGCATCCGCCCGCTGATAGCCGCCAGGCCGCCGTTATTGACTAGATTCAACTGTCGTGGCAGGTCCTCGGCGAAGTCGGCGGCGATCTTGAAGAGCTGGGCGAAGTCGGGATCGTAGGCGTCCAGCAGGTAGTAAAGCAGGCGCTCACCCACAAGGATCACCTTGACCTCCAGCGGGATGGGCTCGGGCTCCAGGGAGGTGGTTCCAGCCAGGCTCAGGACCCGCTCCAGGGACTCGATGCGGATCTCGCCGGCGCGCAGCACCCGCTTGAGGCAGTCCCAGGCGAAGGGGTTGGTCAGCAGGCGCAGGGCGTCGAGGATCAGATAGCCGCCGTTGGCGCGGTGCAGGGCCCCGGCCTTGATCAGGGTGAAGTCGGTGGAGAGGGTGCCCATGCGGGCGATGTGCTCGATGCGCCCGATCAAATTGAGATAGCTGGGATTGTCCTCATGGATGACCGGGGCGCCGTGCAACTCGGCGTTGTCCACCAGCAGGTTGACCCGGTAGCGGGTGAAGGGCGGATCGTCGGGGTTGGGGGTGTGGCTATCCTCGCTCTCGCCCTGGCGGAACAGTTCGCCGTTCTCGATCATGTCCTTGCGCACCGCGGCCAGGTAGTCCTGGATCGCCGGCAGGTCGGCATAGTCGGCGGCGAGCTGGGCCATGAGGGTGCTCACCGTCCGCTCCATGGTTTCCTGATTGAGGACCTTGAAGCGTCCGCGCATCTCCTTCTGCCACAGGGGGACCTGGCTCAGGGTCTGTTGCAGGTCCTCGCGCAACTCCTCGATGACCTCACCAATCTGTTCCCGTTCCTCCTCGGGCAGGGCGTTGAAGTCGTCCGGGGCCATGATGTGGCCCTCGCGCACCGGCGCCAGGGTGTAGCCGGTGGGGGTGTGGATGAGGGCGATGCTCTTGTCCTTGGCCTTGCGACCGATGGCGCTGGCGGCCTCCTCTTCCCGGGCCTTGAATTCCTTCTGGATCTCCTCGGCGCGATGGCTGTAGTCCTCGCCCTGAAAGGCGGCGGGGACGGCGTTGAGCAGGTCCTCCACCAGTTGGCGCAGGTCGGCGCGCAGGTGACGACCGCGCCCCGGTGGCAGGCGCAGGGCGTTGGGGCGTTGGGGGTTGTTGAAGTCGGCGACGTAGCACCAGTCGTCGGGGGCGGGGGATTCGCGGCGGCGCTGGGCCAGGACGCCCTCGATCAGGGCATGCTTGCCGAGGCCGGCGGAGCCCATCAGGTAGAGGTTATAGCCCCGGTGGGGGAGATTGATGCCGAGATCAATGGCCTCCAACGCCCGCTCCTGACCCAGGCCGGGGGGCAGGGGCTCCAGTTCGCTGGTATCGACGAAGTCGAGGCCGGAAAGGTTGCAGGGGTGGTAGAGATCGGCTGCCGTCAGGGGCACACTCGGTTCCATGGTCTCTCATCCTTCCGGGCCCCGTCCCGGTGGGCGGGGTGGGGCCCGGGGCTGGGCTGATCCCGCGCGAGCCTAGAGATATTCAGGCAGGTGCTTGCGGATGGCCGCCGTGTCCTGGGTCGTCAGGTTCTTGTCGAATTCGGCCACGATCGCCTGCTTCAGACCATCGGACTGATGCTTGCGCAAGAGGCCGAGAAAGGCCGGCGCGGCCAGGATATAGAGCTTGCTGAAGGCGCCGGCGAGACGGGCTGCGTCGAGTTCTTCACAGACGGACAGGGCGAAGCGATCGGCGCCGTCCTGCTTGTGGGAGGCATCGGCACCGACGCCATGGGCGCTGCCGGTGCTGGGGTTGCGGTCGCGACCGGTTTTGTCGGATACCAGATCGCCCTCGTGCAGCCGCGCCTCGGGATTGGTGAGGTCCCTGGTCTCGGTGAGGGGGCTGACAGGTTTTTCGGCGGTGAAGAAGCGGGCGCGGCTGTTATCGGCGGCTAATACCCAGATGGCCATGATGTTCCTCCTGCTCCTAAAGGGCGCGACCCACGGGCACGGGGCGCGCGGTGGCTGGGACCCGGCCTGGCCCCATGGTGGGGGCGCCAGCGGCTCCCTGCTTTGAGTTTATACCCATCGCCACTCAATGTTCGCTTTTTCCGGGGGCGGGTGGCGACGCCTCCCCCGGGGGCGGGGTGCCGGGCTCCGCCGTCGGGGAGGTCACCTCGCCCAGCCAGGCCAGGAGCAGTTCGTAGCCCAGGGCCAGGACCACGGCGCCGAGGAAAAGGCCGATGATGCCTTGGCCGATGAAGCCGCCGATCGCGCCGACGAAGATGACCAGCATGGGGACCGAGATGCCCCGGCCGAGCAGCAGGGGTTTGAGGACGTTGTCGATGGCGCCGACGAACAGGGTCCAGATCAGGAAGAGGACCGCGGTGGTGGTGCTGGCGGTATAAAAGAGATAAATGGCCGCCGGCAGCATGACCGGGAACACGCCCAGTTGGATGGTACTGAGCAGCAGGGCAACCAGGGCCCAGAGTCCCGCCGCGGGCAAGCCGGCGGCCAGCATGCCGAGGCCGGCCAGGGTGGCCTGGATCATCGCCACCCCCAGGATGCCGCGGGAGACGCTGCGGACCACGGCGATGGCCAACTCGGCGAAGCGGGATCCGTGGGGTCCCGCCAGGCGGTGGGCGATGCCATGGGCCACGTTTCCGGCCACCTCGCTCTTGGCCAGCATCACCCCGGCGATGAAGATGGCGAGGATGAAGTGGAGGATGCCGATGCCGGCGTCCCGGGCGAATCCCAGCACCCATTGACCGACCAGGCGCAACTGGGGTTCGATCTGGCGCAGGGCCTCCTCGATGTTGTGAGAGGCGGTGTGCCAGAGGTCCTGGATATCGGTCCCGATCAGGGGGATGTAACTGAGGTCGGGGGCGGGCGGGATGGTCCAGCGGCCGCCCTCGAAGCCATGGGCCAGACTCTCCGCACCCTGGACCAGGGTCTCGCTCAGCAGATAGATCGGCAGGATCAGCACCAGCAGGGCGATGAGGATGAAGAGGGAGGAGGCCAGGACCCGGCGGTTGCCGACCTGCCGCAGCAGGGCCACGTAGGCGGGATGGACCGCCACGGTGATGATGACCCCCCAGGCGATTGGTACCAGAAAGGGCTGCATGATGGCGAAGCACAGAGCGACCCACAGGGCGAGCAGGCTGATGCGGATGGCGATTTCCACCGCCCGGTTCACGGCGTTGCGGTCGTGGTCCAGGGGCGCCGGGCTCGGATCGGGTGAAGCGGGGGCTTGTGGCATCGGTGTGGTCGTGGACGGCGGGCTGGTCTGGGGGTAACCGTTCAGCCCCCTCTACCCAACCCTCCCCGAGTGGGGGGAGGGAGTAGGAGAATCAGGGGCTTGAAATAGCTATGCCACCCCAGGCAGCATGGGGGTGTGAACAATTACGCCTGGCTAAACCGGGGACAGGGTGATGGCCAGGTCACCTGGACGGGACCGGCCGCAACCTGCCGGGGCTGGTGACGGGATGGGCGGGATCAGTTCATTTTGACGGTGACGCCACTCGAGCTCAGGTTGAACTGCAACCCCTGAGAGGTGGACTGGAGGCGCATGATGACCCCGTTCTGGTTCTTGAGGACCGTGCCGCCCACGCCGCCGGCGAGGGTGATGCCGCCTTCCAACTGGACGTAGGTACCCGGGAAGTCCGCCAGCTTTTTCAGGTCGTACACCTCGCCCACCGCGGAGACCTTGGAAGCGCCGAAGTTCGCGCCGGCGCTGATGCCGTTGATCTTGAAGTCATGGGTCTGACCGCGAAAGGTGAGCTGGCCCTTGCCAAAGCTGCCGCCGACGATGAAGGCGATCTGGGTCTCGTCGATGCTGACGGTGCCGGAGGGCTGCTTGGCGGGGGCCTTCTCCGCCAGGGCGGCGCCTGAGGCCAGAAGGACCAGGCCCATCAGGGCATGGGCGAGAAAGATACGGCGTTTGATCATATGGTAAGTTCCAAAATAGCGGATGAGAGGAGTGAGTCACCATATCACAGACGCGATCTCATCCGTGATGGCGTCCGTCTCTCAGGTCGGTGACTCGTCCAACCATGCCCATCATGCTGCTGCCACCGTGCCCATCGCCCCTCTCGCGCCAGCCTGGGTCCTGATGCCAGCCAGCGCTGCTTCCCGCTCGGCCTCTTGCCGTTAGGCCCTCGGCTCAGCCTCAGGTGTCACCCAGCGGTCGGCGGCGGCGGCATCGGTATCCCGCGCCGCCACCCAGCGCTCGCCCGCCGGGGTGATTTCCTTTTTCCAGAAGGGGGCGCGGGTCTTGAGGTAATCGATCAGGAATTCGCAGGCGCGGAAGGCAGGGCCGCGGTGGCTGGCGGTGACGGCGACCAGGACGATGGGGTCCTCGGGAGCTAGACTACCGACGCGATGCCGGATGCGGATGCCCAGTAATGGCCAGCGCCGTGTGGCCTCGGCGGCGATGGTGGCCAGGGCCTTTTCGGTCATGCCGGGATAGTGTTCGAGAATGAGATGGCTGACCGCGACATCCTCATTGAAGTCGCGCATCAGGCCGATGAAACTGACCAGGGCCCCCACCTGGGGCTGCCCTTGCCAGAGGGACGCCTGATCGCTGAGGGGATCCAGGGGTTCCGCCTGCACGCGGATGTCCACCACCATGGCCGCGTGCCCTTCAGGCGGTTTGTTCCACGGGCACAAGGGGCGGGAGGGGCTCGGGTGGGGCGACCTCCAGGGGTTCGGGGGCGGGGACAAAGCTGAAACCGCAGACCTCCGCCGTCAGATTCTCATCGGAGGTTCGTGGATATTTTCGGCAACTCGGAGGGCGAAAATGATAGATGGCGCAGGTGCTGAGGCCCTCGGCATCGTAGCGCAGAAAGGGGCAGGGATAGGGGAGCTTGCAGCACTCACCGCAGCGGTTACAACTGCCGACGCGGTTGTCTGCCACCGGCAGGAGCGAAGTCGCGAGGCGCTTAAGTTTCTTCTTCATGACCGGAGACTTTGCGGGAAAGGGAGGGAGCCTGACCGAATGGGAGCAATGGCGGTCATCCTGGCTTTGGAGGCCAGGCGCTCAGAAGTTGGGTTTCATGCTACCGCAACTCGAAGTGAGGGAACAGGGTTTGCCCTAGGCCTTCGTGGGTTCTGGCTTGGATGGCCGCTGGCGGGAGCGGAGCGGGGCGCCCCGCCAGGGGCGGTCCCAGTGGACGGCTCCCGCCGCGAACGGTTTGAAGGGCGTAGCGCTGTACCCCGGCCGCCGCCAGCCGGTACATCAGGGTCGTCACCTGAAATTCAAAGTCCCGGTCACCCTCATCGCCCGGGTTGCCCTGACCCTTGGGGAGGAACTTGCCGGGTGGGGCCAGGGTCGCTGGCCAGCAGGAGGTGGAGACTCCGCCAGGCCCGCGCCCCGGCGTTAGGCGCGCCGGTCAGGGCCGGGTAATCCTCCGGCAAGGCCTTGATGTCGAGACCCACCCAGTCCAGTCGCGGCAGCAGCCTGGTCAGGCGTTGGGGATAGATGCCGGCCGTATGCAGGCCGATCCGAAACCCCAGTGACCGGACCTCGTTCATGGCCTTGCCCAAGCCCCGCTGCAGGGTGGGTTCGCCGCCGCTGAAGACCACCGCGTCCAGCAGGCCCTGGCGGCGGTGCAGAAAGTCCATGACCTGGGGCCAGGGGCAGAAAGTCCATGACCTGGGGCCAGGGCAGGGGGTGGTGGCCCCGGGGGGCGAGCAGGTCCGGGTTGTGACAATAGCCGCAGCGCCAGGGACAGCCCTGGCAGAAGACCACCGCCGCCAGCTCCCCCGGATAGTCGATGCTGGTCAGTGGGGTAAGACCGCCAACCTGGAGCATATGTTAGACCTATACGCCCCCATGCTCACGGGCTGGCATGGTCCCTGCGCTGGCATGGCACCTGGGCTGGTATTGCCCCTGAGCTGGCAAGGCCCCTGGGCTGGAATTGGTTGCGCAAACCGCTGTTTCTCTTACTCCTTCCCCCCTGGCGGGGGAGGGCTGGGGAGAGGGGGCCCAAAGGACTAGGCATAGGGCGGGTCCGGATCGGATCGGTCTGGACCGGAGCTGCTTGATCGCGCCCTGGTTCGGTGAAGTAGCACCGCTCCTGGTGTTCGGCCCTTTTGCCGGCATTGAAGGCGCTCACCGGGCGGTGATAGCCCATGACCCGGGTCCAGACCTCGCATCGGGTGCGTTCTTCGTCCCGCAGCGGGAAGGGAGTATTGGCGGGCGTGGCTGATGGGGGTGACATGGCTGGGATCTCCATTGATTTCTCGGGTGATGGCGGCAGGGTCGGTCAGGCGGCTTGCGCACTGGGCTGCTTCCGGATCGGGACCTGGCCCGGAGGCAGGCCCTGTACAGGAATCTGAACCGGGACCGGCGTCTGGTTCGGGACCTGAAGAGGAACCGGAACCGGGGGGTGCTGGGCCTTGATCGGTGGCAAGCCCTGGACTCCGGCATGGTCTGAGGCCTTGGCTCGGAACTTGGCGCGAGAGAGGCCCGCGCTTTCATCCGGTGTGGTGAGGGACGAGTTGCCATGACCCTTTGTCTCGTCGGTGGCTGGGGGCTGGCCCGGGCGCCGGGCCAGGAGTTCCTCGTCACAGCGCGGGCAGAACTCATGCTCCCCGGCCAGGTAGCCGTGGCGGGGGCAGATGGAAAAGCGGGGGGTGATGGTGAGGTAAGGGAGGCGGAAGCGGCTCAAGGCGCGCCGCACCAGGCGCTTGCAGGCCTCGGCGCTGGAGAGTTGCTCGCTCATGTAGAGGTGCAGCACGGTACCTCCGGTATAGCGGGTCTGGAGGTCCTCCTGCATCTCCAGGGCCAGGAAGGGATCATCGGTGAAGCCCACGGGCAGTTGGGAAGAGTTGGTGTAGTAGGGCGCCGCGGGCGTGCCGGCCTGCCGGATGTCGGGACAGCGCTTGCGGTCCTCGCGGGCGAAGCGGTAGGTCGCCCCCTCTGCCGGGGTCGCCTCCAGGTTGTACAGATGGCCGGTCTCCTCCTGGATGGCCACCAGGCGCTCCCGCAGGTGGTCGAGACAACGCAGGGCCAGGGCCTGACCCGTCGGGGTGGTGATGTCCTCCTGGTCGGTGGTGAAGTTGCGGATCATCTCGTTGAGACCGTTGACGCCGATGGTGGAGAAATGATTCCGCAGGGTGCCGAGGAAGCGTTTGGTGTAGGGGAAGAGGCCATCGTCCAGATGGCGCTGGATCACCTTACGCTTGATCTCCAGGCTGTCCCGGGCCAGGTCGATCAGATGATCCAGGGCGTCCATTAGGCCGGCCTCGTCGCCGGGGTGGAGGAAGCCCAGGCGGGCGCAGTTGATCGTCACTACCCCCAGGGAGCCCGTCTGCTCGGCGGAGCCGAAGAGGCCGTTGCCACGCTTGAGCAGTTCCCGCAGGTCGAGTTGCAGCCGGCAGCACATGGAGCGCACCTGGTGGGGCTGGAGCTCGGAATTGATGAAGTTCTGGAAGTAGGGCAAGCCGTATTTGGCCGTCATGGCGAAGAGGCGCTCGGCATTGGCGCTGTCCCAGGGAAAGTCCGCCGTCATGTTGTAGGTGGGGATGGGGAAGGTAAAGATGCGGCCCTTGGCGTCCCCCGCGGTCATGACCTCGATGTAGGCGCGGTTGATGAGGTCCATTTCCTCCTGGAGCTCGCCGTAGGTGAAGGGCTGTTCCTCGCCGGCGATGACCGGTACCTGGTCGCGCAGGTCCTCCGGGCAGACCCAGTCGAAGGTCAGGTTGGTGAAGGGGGTCTGGCAGCCCCAGCGGGAGGGGACGTTGAGGTTGTAGATCAGTTCCTGGATGGCCTGACGTACCTGGGGATAGCTCAGCCCGTCGCGGCGCACGAAGGGCGCCAGGTAGGTATCGAAGCTGGAGAAGGCCTGGGCGCCGGCCCATTCGTTCTGCAGGGTGCCGAGGAAGTTGACGATCTGGCCGATGGCGGAGGACAGGTGCCGGGGCGGGCTGGATTCCACCTTGCCGGGGACGCCGTTGAAACCCTCCTGGAGCAGGGTGCGTAGGGACCAGCCGGCGCAATAGCCTGCCAGCATGTCCAGGTCGTGGATGTGGAGGTCCCCCTCGCGGTGGGCGGTGCCGATCTCGGGGGGATAGACGTGGGACAGCCAGTAGTTGGCGATCATCTTCCCCGAGGTATTGAGGATGAGGCCGCCCAGGGACCAGCCCTGATTGGCGTTGGCGGCCACCCGCCAGTCGGAGCGGTCCAGGTATTCGTCGATGCTGGCCGCGGCGTCCACCAGGGTGCGGCGGTCGGTGCGCAGGGTGCGGTGCTGCTCCCGGTAGCGGATGTAGGCGCGCGCGGTCGCGAAGTGGTCGGCGGCGATCAGGGTCTGTTCCACCAGGTCCTGGATGGCCTCCACCTCCGGCGAACGGCCCTGGTCGTAACGATGGCTGAGGACCTTGACTACCTGGGCGGTCAGCCGTTGTGCCTCCGCCGCCGCAAATTCGCCGCTGGCGCGCCCGGCCCGTTCGATGGCGGAGCGGATCTTGGCGGCGTCGAAGGCGACCTCCTGACCGTCGCGCTTGCGGATCCGGGTCGGGAGGGTGGCGGGGCGCTGTAAGGGGATTAGCACGGGTTGTTGCCTCTAGGCCCAATATCTAGTGGTCATGATTATAGAAGACCCAACATGTAGTGCTTTGACTCAGGTCAACCGGGTGCCGGGCCGGCGCGGGCTTTTCGACGCGGGACAACCGCGAACCGCGGACAGGTGCCTTGTCCGCCTGACCAACAATTGAAATTGAGTTGGGTATAATCCCTGTCCCTTCTTAGTTGTTTAGTTATCCCCTTGGGCGCGGGCCATCGCGCAACACCCCTGGACGCCATGACCGATGACTAACGACCGTCAGGACCTGGGGCCTACCGCTAACGCGGGGGCGGTCGCCGCCTTTTTGCATCAGCTCAAGGCCGTCCCGTCCCCGGCCAGTGGCCCCCGGGGGCGTCTGATCTTCGCCCTGGACGCCACCGCCAGCCGCGAGCCCAGTTGGGACCAGGCCATGGCCATTCAGGCCGCCATGTTCAGCGAGACCGCTAGTCTGGGCGGGTTGTCGGTGCAGTTGTGCCATTACGGGGGCTTTCATGAATTCTCCGCCTCGCCCTGGTGCCATCATTCCCAAGAACTGCTGGCGCGCATGACCCGGGTGCGCTGCCTGGCGGGTCTGACCCAGATCGGCCGCGTCCTGGAACATGCCCTCGCCGAGACCCGGCGGACCCGGGTCAATGCCCTGGTCCTGATCGGCGATGCCCTGGAGGAGGAACCGGCCCCCCTGCGCGACCTGGCCGGTCAACTCGGGTTGCTGGGGCTGCCGGCCTTCGTCTTCCAGGAGGGGCACGATCCCCAGGCCGAGGAGACCCTGCGGGCCATCGCCCGGCTCAGTGGGGGTGCCTGGAGCCCCTTCGATAGCCACAGCCCCGAGGTGCTGCGGGACCTGTTAAGCGCCGTGGCGGTCTTCGCCGCCGGCGGCCGCCCGGCCCTGGAAGACCTGGCCCGGCGGCGCGGCGGGGCGATCCTGCGGCTCACCCAGGGGCTGGGACGGGGTTAGCCCATGGCGGGACGTCTGCTCCTCCTCCTGCTGGCCATCGTCGGCCTGTTCTGGTTTCTACGCTGGTTTCGCCGCACCCCCAGCCACTTGGTGGCCCGGCGCCTG
>JAGVUH010000486.1 GCA_019136395.1 Gammaproteobacteria bacterium | reverse complement strand
GCGGTTGGTCAAGGTCCACCGCCAGGTCAGTAAGCGCGGCTTGGCGTTGCAGTATTCCGTCTTCCTGCTGCTGGACACCCCCGCCGGCCTGGATGGCCTGCTCGGACAACTGGAGCGCATCATCGACGGACGCGAAGGCCATCGAGACCCTGCCATGGCATCGGGCCAAAACGTCAACCAGCGCCTATAATGTCATTCCAATAACCTATTGGAGTAATGCTCTTGATCCAGGCGAAAATGTCAGAGGGCGGCAGAGTAGTCATTCCTCTCGAAATCCGCAAAGCCCTGGGGCTACAGGAAGGCGACGTGGTCCTTTGGGAACTGGCCGAAGGCGAGGCCCGCCTCACCACCCGGCGCGAACGGCTGCGCCGGGCGCAGGATCTGGTCCGCCAATACGTTCCGGAAGGCGTCTCATTGGTGGACGAATTGATCGCCGAACGGCGCGCGGAGGCCGAACGTGACTGAGCGTGTTCTCGATGCCTCGGCGCTGCTCGCCTACCTCCACCGGGAGTCCGGCGCCGACCGGGTGGAAACCCTGCTGCTGGAACACCCCTGCCTGATCAGCGCCGTCAATCTGGCGGAAACCCTGGCCCGGCTGGCCGACTGGAACATTCCCCTGGAGCTGGCCGAGGCCCGCATCCTGGGCCTGGAGGTCGCGGTCATCCCCTTCGACCAGGCCTTCGCCCGGCAGGCCGCCGAATTGCGCGCCTCCACCCGCAAACTCGGCCTCTCCCTGGGCGACCGCGCCTGCCTCGCCCTGGCCCGTGCGCGCGACGCGGTGGCGGTGACGGCGGATCGCGCCTGGCTGAAGCTCGATGGGGGGATTGGGGTAGAGATCGACTGCATACGGGGGGACATCCAATGACCGGCACACTCATCAGTTTCCTGGGCCGCAACACGGTCAAGCCGCGCGTCCGACGGGCTGCTGAAATGACGGCCTACACCCGTGGCAAAACCAAATCCGGCTCCACCCGCGCGATGGCCTCGAAATCGTGATCGTCCTGCAACAACGCCCGCCATTCTCAATCGCCAGTCCATGAAAACCCAAAGGAACAAGCGCTAAGCGACCGGAAACGCCATGGCCATTCACGCCCCACAGCTCTATCTGCTCGCCTATGACATCGCTAATCCCAAGCGGTTGGTCAAGGTCCACCGCCAGGTCAGTAAGCGGCGGTTGGTCAAGGTCCACCGCCAGGTCAGTAAGCGCGGCTTGGCGTTGCAGTATTCCGTCTTCCTGCTGCTGGACACCCCCGCCGGCCTGGATGGCCTGCTCGGACAACTGGACCGCATCATCGACGGGCGCGAAGACGATATCCGCATGTACCCCCTGCCCGCGAGCCTGGACGCCGAGCACTTTGGGCGCCAGTTCCTGCCGGAAGGGGTGCGGTTGTTGGGTGATGAGGATCGGGACCGCTTGGGTGCCCTGGTGGGGCGGTCAAGCCCTGGCGATGCGGCAGGTGCGCGTCCACCCTCCTCGACACGCTAGGGCGCGCCCGGCGCTCCCGGCACGGGCGGCCGGCTACGGCGTATATTCCGCGAGCCGCAGCCTTTGCTCCACCCCCGCGATCAACTCGAAATCGCGGTCGTCATGCAGCAGCGCCACGCCGTGCTCCACCGCCAGTTGCGCGATCAGGCAATCGTGCGGGCTGCGCGGCGTCAATCCGGCCCAGCGGCAACGGGCGTATAGCACACCGGCGTCGGCATACGTGGCGGCGCGGGGTAGCAGCATCGGCAAGGGCTCGAAATACCGGCGCAACTTGGCAAGCTGTTCCGGCCCCTTCGCGCCTTGCAGCAGCTCCTGCAATACCACCGGCGCCAGCACGATCTCCCCTTCGTCGATCAGGCGGTCGAGGGCGAGGGTGGCCGGCCGATCACCCCGGCGCATCCAGTCGATCCATACGGACGTGTCAACCAGGATCACGGTTCATCGCCTCACGCACGGCGCGCACGTCGTAATCCGGCGCGATCAGGTCGCGCCCTACTAGTTCCCGCAGCGCTCGCTGCCGTTGCCGTGCCACCAGTTCGCGCAACGCGCGATCCACCACATCTTTCTTGCTGCGCGCCTGGGTCAGAGACATGGCCTCTTCGACCAACACATCGTCCAGGACGATATTTGTGCGCATGGCATACACCTTATTATCAACAACTCGGTCGCTCAATTATACACCATGGTATCTGGGACCGATCCCTGGGCCTGCAAGCCTGCAAGGTGCTGGATGCCCAGGAACTGGGGGCGACCCGGGGTTCAAGGACCTGGTCATCGCGGGCTACGGCGGTTTGGGCGGTTATCCGCGGTTGATGCATCGCCAATCTCCCATTGATAATGGGGCTCAGGTCGGGCTCGATATCTGGGTGGGAGCGCCGCTGGAGATGCCATGCGAAATCTAATCAGAAAGTTCCAGTCCTACTGGTTGGCGGATGCGAGTTTTATCACCTTGCTGGTCATGCTGATTACCGCGGTATTCGTGCTGCCGGTAATCATGGAACATACGGGTCAGGGAGTACTGCTGTTCAACATCCTTTTGCTCAGTGTTTTCTTTTCAGGGATATTCTCAACAAGCAGCGTGGGGCTCATATCCCTTTCCGCGATTCTGTTTAGCATTCATCTGACGCTGCGATTGATTCGTTTCGGCGAGAACCCGTATTCATTCTTTGTGTTGGAGAATGTCATTGGCATCGCCAATGCGATGGTGTTCATTTTTATCAATCTCCGGCTGCTGTTTCGCGACCAGATTGTGAACAGCTACCGGATAATCGGCGCGGTTAACGTGTACCTGTTGTTGGCGCTGACGGGGGCGCTGACTTTGGAAGTCATTCATGCCGCTACCGGTGTGTCCCTGGGTGGCAACGTCGTGCTGACGGGGAAGGACGACGACTATGTTCACTTCATTTACTTTAGCTTGGCTTCGCTGACCACCGTGGGCTTCGGCGACATCTATGCCGTCAGTACTTCCGCCAAGATGCTGGCCACTTTTTTATCCACTCTGGGCGTCCTGTTTCCGGCCATCATCATCGCCCGCCTGGTCGGACTGGCTTCCAGCCAAGGTTGATTGTTAGATGGTGCGGAAGACTCCCTCAAGACAACCCACTTCCCGGACCCGGTCCGTCCGGTGACTCATATCCGCCCCGGCGGCCGTGGCCATGCGGGCCAGCACCTACCGCGGCCGAGGCTACAGCGCAAGAATAATGCGCCAGGATAATGCACCGGGATAGGATCAGTCGAAGGTGCCTTTATCGAGTTTGGCGGGAAGATCCGGCGTCACCTCATCAAAGCGCAGGATCCGTTTCCCGGCATGGTCGCGCAGAAACTCCTTGGCGTCCGTCTCGGTCGCCAGAGGGACGAATTCATGACCCATGGGACCAGGGACGTCGGAGCCGATGACATACCATGCCTCCCGGGCCGGGATGCGGCTCAGGCCGTAATACTCCGTGACGGCGATGGCGGTCATGTCCTTTTCCTGGTGACCGGGGGCCCAGCGGGGGAGATCGAAGAGGTATTTGAAGAGATCCTTGGCCCCATCGAAGTGATGGGCGTGACCATCCCGGTAGAGGACGGTGGCGACCCAGGCCGGGTATTTGGCGACGAACATCCCGCACACGGGACAGGTATCCTTGGGGCCAGGGTTGGGCACCTTGAGTGTTTTGAGCGTTTCGGCCTGGGCGGCCAGGCTCAGGGAACACAGGAGCATCAGGGCCAGGATGGGCAAGGGCTTGAAAGCTGCCGGCATGGGCGAAATCCTCGGTCGTCTTGACGTTAGTCGGGGGGGGCGGGGCGACGGGGCGGCCGGCTACTCCCGGTCCCCCCCCCGGGGGCAGGCTAGCCGTTAGCCCTTCTGCATCATGGACTGGCGTTTTTCGGCCCGGTTCTTCCGCACCCGGGCGGTGTCCGCGGCCATGTCCAGGTAGGTCTGCTTCAGGGCTTCATCGAAGTTGGCCAGCTTGCCACCCTCCTGGGCCATCGCCGCCTCGGCCTTGGCCTTGTCGGCGAATGCAACCTTGGAGTTGGCGGTCATGGTGCCCTTGAGCTTGCTGCCGATGACGTAAGTGGCTTTGTCTACCAGGGTCAGGGGCTTGATCTCCGCCGCGGCGCCGAAGTCCGCCGCGTAGATGGCCTTGGGGCCCCGGTCGATGTTGAGGCTGAGGCTGATGGCCAGGCAATGGATGGAACAGGTGCCGTCCACCAGGTTGTCGTCATACTGCACCAGGTGGCGACTGTAGTTG
>JAGVUH010000645.1 GCA_019136395.1 Gammaproteobacteria bacterium | reverse complement strand
TGCAACTCCCGGACGTCGCGGATGATGCGCTGGATGACCGCCTTGACGTAGGGACAGTGATTGCAGATGAACATCACCAGCAGGCCCTTGTCACCGGCGCACGCGTCCCGGGTCCAGTGGCGACCATCAACGCCGGGCAGGTTGAAATCCGGGGCGGCTTGACCGAAATCGCAGAGTGGGGTTTGCAGGGATACCATGGCACGCGTCTCCTCGCCTGGGAATATTTTCAGCGGATCAATCGGATGTCTATCAGGTTCCAGTTTCCGTACCGCCCGCGACGGGGTGGACGCTGGATCGCGATTCACCGGCGGGCATCTTAACCCCAGCGCGAGAAAACCCCAAACCGCCCCTAGGCATCCGGGGCCGGGGACCTTAGAATTCCCGCTTTTAAATCCGGCCCCTGCCCGGGAGCCGCCGCAAGGAGCTGAATGCCCATCATGTCACAAGAAACCATCTTCACCTCGGAATCCGTCTCCGAAGGCCATCCGGACAAGGTCGCCGACCAGGTCTCGGATGCCGTCCTGGACGCCATCCTGACCGAGGACCCCACCGCCCGCGTCGCCTGCGAGACCCTGGTCAAGACCGGCATGGTCATTGTCGCCGGGGAGATCACCACCAACATCTGCTTCGATGTCGAGGCCATCGCCCGCCGCACCATCAAGAAGATCGGCTACAACAGCTCCGAGATGGGTTTCGACTGGGAGTCCTGCGCCGTTCTCAACGCCCTGGGCAAACAGTCCCCCGACATCGCCATGGGGGTCAATCAGACCGATGACCACGAACAGGGCGCCGGCGACCAGGGGATGATGTTCGGTTACGCCTGCAACGAGACCGACGTCCTGATGCCGGCCCCCATCACCTACGCCCACCGCCTGGTCAAGCGCCAGTCCGAGGTGCGCCGCAAGGGGGTCCTGCCCTGGCTGCGTCCGGACGCCAAGAGCCAGGTCAGCTTCCGCTACCAGAACGGGAAGCCGGTGGCCATCGACACCGTGGTCCTCTCCACCCAGCACAGTCCCGACATCGCCGAGTCCGACCTCCACGAGGCGGTGATGGACGAGATCATCAAGCCGGTGCTGCCCGAGGAGTGGCTGAGCAAGCAGACCCGCTATTTCATCAACCCCACCGGGCGGTTCGTCATCGGCGGCCCCATGGGCGACTGCGGCGTCACCGGCCGCAAGATCATCGTCGACACCTACGGGGGCATGGCCCGCCACGGGGGCGGTGCCTTCTCCGGCAAGGACCCCTCAAAGGTGGACCGCTCCGCGGCCTACGCCTGCCGCTACATCGCCAAGAACATCGTCGCCGCTGGCCTGGCGGAGCGCTGCGAGATCCAGGTCTCCTACGCCATTGGCGTCGCCGAACCCACCTCGGTGATGGTCGATACCTTCGGCACCGGCCAGATCGGCGACGAGCAGCTCATCGGCCTGATTCGTGAGCACTTCGACCTGCGCCCCCGCGGCATCGTCACCATGCTCGACCTGCTCAAGCCCCGTTACCTGGACACCGCCGCTTACGGGCACTTTGGCCGCCAGGAGGAGCATTTCACCTGGGAGCGCACCGACAAGGCCGCGCTGCTGAAGAAGTCCGCCGGCGGCTGAGCCTGGGCTTGGGCCTCTCGCCCTCGTCGCGCCGTCAGGATTTGCTTTCGGTTTTGCCACCCATACTTTGCCGGCCGAAAATCCGAATGTTTTAAGTACCCCCCTTTCGCCGAGGAGCGCTGCAACGGGATCCCCTCCCGCCAGGCTCGGGGAAGGTTGATCATCGACAACGGCGCTCACTCAGACCAACCCTGGAGTAACCAGCATGAGTGAGTTCACCGACTACAAGGTCGCCGACATCAACCTGGCCGATTGGGGCCGCAAGGAAATCGCCATCGCCGAGACCGAGATGCCCGGTCTCATGGCCGTCCGCCGCAAGTACGCCGCCACCAAGCCCCTCACCGGCGCCCGCATCAGCGGCAGCCTGCACATGACCATCCAGACCGCGGTCCTGATCGAGACCCTGGTCGACCTCGGGGCCCAGGTGCGCTGGTGCTCCTGCAACATCTTCTCCACCCAGGACCACGCCGCCGCCGCCATCGCCGCCCGCGGTGTCCCCGTTTATGCCTGGAAGGGCGAGACCCTGGAGGAGTACTGGTGGTGCACCGAGCAGGTGGTCAACTGGCCCGACGGCGGCGGCCCCAACATGCTCCTGGACGATGGCGGCGACGCCACCCTGCTGGTGCACAAGGGCGTCGAATACGAAAAGGCCGGCGCCGTCCCCGCCCCCAGCGCCAGCGACAACGAGGAGTGGCGCGCCGTGCTGGGCGTCCTCGGCCGGACCTTCGAGCGCGACCGCCAGCACTGGCACAAGCTGGCCGCCCACATCCGCGGCGTCACCGAGGAGACCACCACCGGCGTCCATCGCCTCTACGAGATGGCCAAGTCCGGCACCCTGCTCTTCCCGGCCATGAACGTCAACGACTCGGTCACCAAGTCCAAGTTTGACAACCTCTACGGCTGCCGGGAGTCCCTGGTGGACGGCATCAAGCGCGCCACCGACGTCATGATCGCCGGCAAGATCGCCATGGTCTGCGGCTATGGCGACGTGGGCAAGGGCTGCTGCCAGTCCCTGCGCGGCTTGGGCGCCACCGTCTGGGTCTCCGAGATCGACCCCATCTGCGCCCTGCAGGCGGCCATGGAGGGTTACCGGGTGGTGACCATGGAGGAGGCCGCCCCGCTGGCGGACATCTTCGTCACCGCCACCGGCAACCTCAACGTCATCACCCACGACCATCTGCTGGCGATGAAGGACCAGGCCATCGTCTGCAACATCGGCCACTTCGACAACGAGATCGAGGTCGCCGCCATCGAGCAGTACACCTGGGAGGAGATCAAGCCCCAGGTCGATCACGTCATCTTCCCCACGGGCCGGCGGATCATCCTGCTCGCTACATCCTGCTCGCTAAGGGCCGGCTGGTGAACCTGGGTTGCGCCACCGGCCACCCCAGCTTTGTCATGTCCAATAGCTTCAGCAACCAGGTCCTGGCCCAGATCGAGCTCTTCACCCGCCACGACCAGTACCCCATCGGGGTCTATGTCCTGCCCAAGCTGCTCGATGAGGAGGTGGCCCGGCTGCACCTGGGCAAGATCGGCGCCAAGCTGACCGAACTCACCCAGGCTCAGGCGGATTATATCGGCGTGCCGGTGGCCGGGCCCTACAAACCCGAGCCTTATCGCTATTAAGTCAGCTCAAACGTTACTGGGAAGGCGTCCGTTATCGAGTCCCCGCTTGGCGCCCGCCGGGGCGCTCTCCCTTCGGGACCACTTTAAACGGACCCTTGCTCAGCGCTAACACCCTTAAAGGATCGGCGGGGCTCCGGGGCATGC
>JAGVUH010000121.1 GCA_019136395.1 Gammaproteobacteria bacterium | reverse complement strand
CGTCCAGCCAATAGAAGCGCTTGAAGCCTGAGTGCTTGAGACCGAAATAGAGGTTGAACCCATCCACGTAGGCGATCAGGCGTTGCATGCACCAACCTCCGGCTTGGCGGGCGGCTTGACGATGCCGCGCGGCATGGACATAATTATCGCCACTAACCCCGCCGGAGATAGCATCTCCGGCCCGACGCCCCGCAAGGGGCGTCTCTTTTTGCGGCGTACATATCCCGCCTGCGCGGCTAGCGCCCACCCAACGCCTCCCTCGCGGAGGCGTTTCTGTTTCCGCCACCCCACCAAACTCACCGCGTGGCCTCCGGCACCCTGGCGCGGGCAAGCAAATGATCGAGGTCGAAATTGACGCTGGTCACCGCCCAGTCCGGCTCTTGGGCGAAAGGCTGGCGGACATAGAAGGGTCCCTCGTGGTGGTCACCGTCCACCAGGACGATGGCGAGGAGGAACTTGTCCCCCTGGTTGAAGCCAGCGAGGATCTCGTTGCGGGTGACGGTGATGGTGTCCTGGCCCTTGGCGCGGCCCTTGACCTCGATGTGGCGCGCGGGGGGCAGGCGGCCGTCCTGGGCCGGGGGCTGGCTGGTGACGTCCCAGCCACAGTTGCGCGCCGAGACGTCGCTGACCGCGTGGCCGAGGGCGGTCTCGGCGGCCAGGACCGCGCCCATGGCGATCCGTTCGATGCGGGCGCGGGCCTGGGGGTCGGCGCTCCAGGGGTCCGGGTCCGGGGCCTGGCCCTGGCGCTGGCGCAGCAGGCCGGCGGGGATGACCAGGGCGCCGCCGAGGATGACCGGGGTGGCGGAGACCAGGTGGCGGCTAGCCAGCAGGGCCTTTTCCCGTGATTCGCGGCGGGCGGTGAGGTCATCCAGGGTGCGGCGGACGTTCTCCAGGGTCAGGCGCACGTCCCGGCCGGCGGCCAGGTCGTCCTGGAGCTTGATGTAGCGGTCCGACCAGAAGTTGATCTCCTTGACCAGGCGCTCGTGGACCGCGGCCAGGGTCTTGTCCACCGCCCGCTCGCGGCGGCCGCGCACCTCCTGGAAGTGGTCGGGGACCAGGTGGGTCCCGGCGTGGGCCAGGGCGCGCGGCTCCAGGCCCTGGGTCAGCCAGGGGGCGGCGAGGAGGTCCTCGATCAGGGGCCGGTCGGCGGGGTCCAGGGGCTCCAGGTCCAGGTGCGGCGCCCAGCCGGCGTCGGCGGCCATCAGGTCAGCGCTGCCTTGCTCCGCCGCGGGCGGGCGGAGGGTGACAAAGTGCAGGCGGCGGGAGGCCACCCGGCTGGGGTCGGCGCCCTCCTGGACGGCGTGGTCGATGAGGAACAACAGGCGCGGGGTGAGGCCGGGGTCCGCCGGGTCCACCAGCACGGCGCCCTGCTTGAGGCTGGGGCGGTGGGCCTCCAGCACCAGGTCGGTGAGGGCCTGCATCAGCGGGTGGCCGGGGTGGAGCACCTCGGCCCGCTCGGCGCCCAGGCGGTCGGTGAGGCGCGCGTACTGCTTGTCGAAGCAGACCCGGGCGTAGCGGCGCAGTACCGGCGCGGGGTAGCGGGGATCCCGGCCGCTGATCAGGCGGTCGCGCTCGCGCAGGCTGGCGGGGACGTGGGGGATCTCGAAGCGGCCGGCCTCGCGGGGGCGCAGTTCGCCCCCCCAGCGCTGGAAGGCCTGGGTGAAGAAGGCGCGGATGAAGTAGGGCTGGAGCTTGCGCGCCTCGGCCAACTCCATCTCGGCCTTGACGGCGAACAGGCGCTGTTCGTCCATGACCTCCTCGCACAGGGCGTTGCGCTGGAGGATGTCCTGGAGGTGGCGGGTATCGAGGGCGCCCTCGACCCGGGCCAGGAGTTCGGCCTGGACCGCCGGATCGGCGCCGTAGCGGATGGCCTCGATGAGCAGGTCCTTGAGGCTTTTTTCCTCGAAGACCTCGCCGAGGATGTCGAATACCCGGCCGCCGAGGGCGGCGCGCTCCACCTCCAGCTTGTCGAACAGGCGCTGGAAGACGTCGCCCTCGCGGGTCTCGGCGGCGACCAGGTTCCACAGGTGGCAGACCTCGGTCTGGCCGATGCGGTGGATGCGGCCGAAGCGCTGTTCCAGGCGGTTGGGGTTCCAGGGCAGGTCATAGTTGACCATGAGGTTGGCGTTCTGCAGGTTGACGCCCTCGCCGGCGGCGTCGGTGGCCAGCAGCAGGCGTACCTCGGGGTCGTTGCGGAACAGTTCCTGGACCTTGCGCCGTTCCTCGCGCTTGATGCCGCCGTGGATCACAACCACGGCCGCCTCGCTGCCGAGCAGGCCGCGGATGCGCACCGCCAGGTAGTTGAGGGTGTCGCGGTGCTCGGTGAAGAGGATGAGCTGGCGCTGGCGCCCGCTGGCGTCGCGCATCTCCGAGGTGTCCTGTAAGAGGCGGGACAGTTCGTCCCACTTGCGGTCCTGGCCGGCGTGGACCAGTTGGCGCGCCTGTTCCTCCAGGGCGGTGAGGAGGAGGATCTCGGCCTCCAGTTCCTGGATGGTCTGGGCGGCGGTGGCCTGGTCGACCAGGGTTTCCTCCAGGTCTTCGTATTCCGCCGCGGTGAGGGCCTCGGCGGCCTCCCACAGGTCGCCGGGCAGGCCCGGGATGCCGTTCAGGGTCTCGGCGAGGGTGTGGCCGCGCTGCTGGAGCCGTTCCTCCTCGACCCGGCGCTGGAGCTTGTGCCGGCGGCGGCGCAGGGACTGGTAAATGGCCTCGGGGCTGGAGGCGAGGCGGCGTTGCAGGGTGGTGAGGGCGAAGCCGACGGTGCCCTTGCGCTTGCCGTCGGCCAGGGCGTCGGCCTTGGCGAACTCGGTTTTGACGTAGTCGGTGACGGCGGCGTAGAGGGCGGCCTCGCGGTCGGAGAGGCGATAGTTGACGGTGTAGGCGCGGCGCGGGGGGAAGAGCTTGCTGCCGTCGAAGCGCAGCATCTCCTCCTTGACCATGCGGCGCATGAGGTCGGAGACGTCCACCTTGTGGGCGCCGTCGCGGAACTTGCCGTAGAAGCGGTCGGCGTCCAGCAGCGAGAGGAAGACCTGGAAGTCCTCCTCCTTGCCGTTGTGGGGGGTG
>JAGVUH010000347.1 GCA_019136395.1 Gammaproteobacteria bacterium | reverse complement strand
CCAGGCTGGCTGCCTGTTGCTGGACGTGCGCATGCCGGGCATGAGCGGTCTGGAACTCCAGGCCTATCTGGCGCGGGAGGCGATCCGCATCCCGGTGGTGATCATCACCGGCCACGGCGACGTGGGCATGGCGGTCAAGGCGATGCGCGCCGGCGCCCTGGACTTCATCGAGAAACCCTTCGATGACGAGGCCCTGATCGCCAGCCTGCGCCTGGCCCTGGAGGCCGACAAGCAGCGCCGGGTCGAGCGCCAGCAGCGCGCCGAGATCGCCCGTCGCCTGGCGGAGCTCACCCCCCGGGAGCACGAGGTGATGATGATGGTCACCGATGGCCGTTCCAACCGCGAGATCGCCGCCGCCCTGGGCGTCAGCACCAAGACGGTGGAGGCCCACCGCGCCCGGGTGATGGACAAGATGCGCGCCGGGTCCCTGGCGGAACTGGTGCGGATGTGCCTGACCGCCGGCATTCTGACCAACGAGACCCCGGAGAACTGAGCCATGGCCCGGACGCCGACCCGGGGCGGTGCCGGGACCGGACCAGAATCCCGGGAAGCCGCTGGCCAGGAAACGCGCTCCCCACCCGGCGAGCAAAGGCCCGCGCAGGCTAGCGGCCGCCGGTCGGTCCTGGCCTGGGCGACCTATGATTGGGCCAACTCCGCTTTCGCCACCGTGGTCATCGCCGGTTTCTTCCCGGTCTTCTTCAAGCAGTTCTGGGCCGCCGACCTGCCGGTCACCGAGAGCACCTTCTGGCTGGGGATGACCAACACCCTCGGCAGCGCCCTGGTCGTGCTGTCCGCCCCCCTGCTGGGGGCCCTGGCCGATCAGCTTGGGGCCCGGAAAGGCTTTCTGCTGGTCTTCACCGCCCTGGGGGTCCTGGCCACCGGCGCCCTCTGGCTGGTCGCCCAGGGGCACTGGGCGCTGGCCCTTGGCCTCTATCTCCTCGGCTTGCTGGGCTTTTCCGGCAGCAATATCTTTTACGACGCCCTGCTGGTGGTCGTAGCCAGGCCGGAGGAATACAACCGGGTTTCGTCCCTGGGCTATGCCCTGGGCTATCTGGGTGGCGGCCTGCTCTTCGCCCTCAATGTCCTCATGACCCTCTTTCCCGCCCACTTCGGCTTCGCCGACGCCGGGGAGGCGGTGCGGGCCGCCTTCCTCGGCGTCGCCGCCTGGTGGACCCTCTTCGCCGTCCCCCTGGCCCTGTGGGTGCGGGAGCCGGACGGCCGCGGCGACCGGCCCCTGGGCCTGGCCGCCCGTGCCGCCTTCCGGGAACTGCGCCAGACCCTGGGGGAGATCCGGCAGCGCCGTGATGCCTTTCTCTTCCTGCTGGCCTATTGGTGCTACATCGACGGCGTCGACACCATCGTCCACATGGCGGTGGATTTCGGCCTCGCCATCGGGCTGGCTGCGGATGGTCTCATGATCGCCCTGCTCATCACCCAGTTCGTCGGGTTCCCCTCGGCCCTGGCCTTTGGCTGGCTGGGGGAACGCTGGGGGGCCAAGCGCGGCATTCTGCTGGCCATCGGCGTCTATGCCCTGGTGGTCCTGCTCGCCTCTGGCATGACGCGGGTCGAGGAGTTTTATGCCATGGCAGTGGTCATCGGTCTGATCCAGGGCGGCACGCGAGGCGGAGTTCTTCGGCTTCTACAACATGCTGGGCAAGTTCGCCGCCGTCCTGGGGCCGGGCCTGGTGGGCATCGCCGCCCTGGTGACCGGAGACCCGCGCCTGTCGCTCATGCCCATTCTGCTCCTGTTTCTGCTGGGCGCCCTGTTGCTGTGGCGGGTGCGTGGCTGACTGCCAGGCAGGGTCTCCCCTTACCCCCGACTTACCCCCAGTGATGTAAGACCAGCTCGTATCCTTTGTGTTGGCCGGAAGCTGGTGCTTTTGGCCGAAGTTCTCTGGAAGAAGGGCGGGTCGGGTTGCCTATGGCGGGGGTGTCGACCGCAGGGATGCGGTCGACAAGCCTCCAGGGATGGATTTCGGCGTCCCCCGCCAGAGGCCACCCGACCCGGAATGCTCACCGATACTCTCTCTCGCCAAGAGACGCTCCCCGACTCCAAAAACTGGGCATGATCAAAGGTGGGTATCAGCTTCTCCAGCCCCCCTGTCCTGGAAGGGGACCCCCGGCAAGGTCTTGAGATAGGCCATGATCGCCTGGCCAGAGTCCTGATACAGCCGGATCTGCTCGGGGTCGATGGTGATGCCGTTGAGGAGCTGGAGTTCCAGCATGTCATGGCCGCCAGGCCCGCTCTCTGGAAAGAGGCCGGAATAGAAGAATCCCAGGTCTTCCGCCGCGGCGGCGAGGGCCGGCGTCCCCGGGTCCTCAAGGTCCAGGGCGAGCTGGATGCAGGCCAGCCCCTGTTCGGTCAGAAACTCGGTGAAGGCGGCCAGTTTGTAACGCACTGCCTCGCCGCCGGCGGCGTCGATCAGGGCCCGGTTCCAGGTCAGATCCCGCTGGCAGTGCAGATAATCACCCGGGCCTGCCGCGGGGCCGGCGGGGAGTGGGGCTTCGGGGTCCGGGGCGGTCACGCTCAATCCCAGCCAGCCGTAACTGCGCAGGATCATGTCCCGATGGCGGGGGGGCGGGAAGATGGTCCGACTGGGACGTGGCGCGAGCTGAGCGTAATTCAGGGTGGTGGTGATGCGATCACCCGGCTTGGCCCCCTCGACGAAGATGGCCGGCGTGGACCCCAGGCGCAGGCCGACGGTGATGCGCCCGGCCTCCTGGCTGATCTTCTGGGTGGCGACGTGATTGGTCACGGACAGGGAATAGAGGGCGCGGACGCCGCTCTGGCGCGCATCGGCATGGAGGCGGTCGGAAAGTTGGCGGAAGACCTTGGCCTGACGCGCCTCCGGCAGGACGAAAGCCGCCCCCATCTCCCCCAGGGGGTCGACGGGCCGGTGCCGCAGCATGGCGTAGTGCCCCAGGATCTGCCCCGCCTCGTCGCAGGCAATCCAGGACAGAAGTTGACCGGAGCGGACCTGTTGCAAGACCAGTTCCGGGTAGTAGATGACCTCCTTGTAGCCGTAACCATAGAGATCCCAGGCGGCGCTGGCCAGGGCGAGGGCCTCCTCGGCGGTTTGCAGGCGCCGGTAGCTGATGGCGCCCTGGATCTGGACCCCGGTCCGCTCGGGTTGGACCAGGCCGGCGGCGCGGTCCGGGGCCAGCACCGCCGGCAGCCGCTTGATCATCTCGAATTCCTGACCCTCCTTGGCGACATAGCGCCAGTTGACGTTGTCCATGACCCGTTCGATGAGGAAGGTGCCCAGGCCCTGGGGCGTTTCCTGGAGGGAGTGGGGGGCCTGGTAACGGGGCAGGTGGCTGAAGTCGAAGGGCCGGCCCTGGGCCCGGGCCACCAAGCGGATGGCATCCGGTTGGAATTCGATGCGCAGTTTGACGGGTGCGTCCACCCCCGCCGGGATGGCGTGTTTGAAAAAGTTGGTGATGCCTTCCTCCAGGGCCAGCTCGACCTGGCGACGGATGGCGTCGGCGATCCCCAGGCTGGCGCAGAGGGAGGCAAACAGGGCCTGAACGGCCGGGATACTGGCGGCGTGGCGGGGGACTTGCAGTTCGGTTACGTAGGGCAGGGCCATGGTTCTCCGAAGTCGGGGACTTAATCGCGCCGGTGACGGGAACAGGAGGGTGCCGATATCCGGGTGTGGCAGGCCGCGGTGTCTGGGATTGGGGGCTCCGGTATCCGGCACTGGAGCGCTCTGGCATCTGGGCGTGGCGCGCTTGGGTGTCTGGGACAGGAGCGCTCCCGGGGACGGGAGCTGGACGGCTCCGGTGACTGGGTCCTTCTTTCAGATCGGCGGACGCTTGGGTGGGGTGAGGCCTGCCTCGCTACCGCCCTCCGCCACTGGTCGCGAGGGCTGGCGGCGTTTGCCGATGTTCTTGCGGTCGCGGTGACGCTCCTTGACCTTGGGGGCCTGGGCGCCGGCGGGCTTGGAGGCCTGGCCGTGGATCTTCTTCTTGGGCGACCGGGAACGGGTCGGTCCCTGGTAGCGACCCTCCAGGCCGGGCAGGATCAGGGGGTGCAGGTCGATCTGGAGGTAACGCTCGATGCTCTCCATGCGGTTCCATTCCGGTGGGCTGACCAGGGTGATGGCCAGGCCCGGGGCCCCGGCCCGCCCCGTGCGCCCGGTGCGATGGAGGTAATCGCTGCCGCTGCGGGGGACCTCGAAGTTGATCACCAGGTCCACGCCGGGGACGTCCAGCCCCCGGGCGGCCACATCCGTGGCCACCAGGATGCGGATACGGCCGTCGCGCAGCAGGTTCAGCACCCGGACACGCTCCGGCTGTTCCAGTTCTCCATGGAGGATCGCCGCCCGTTGCCCCTTGCCAATCAGGTAATTGCCCAGGGCCGTCGCCTGGTCGCGGGTATTGCTGAAGATGAGGATCTTGTCGGGTAAGGCTTCAGGTTCCCCACGTTCCAGGAGGGCTGCGGGGGCACCAACTGCCGATTCTCCTACTCCCTCCCCCCCGGTGGGGGAGGTTTGGTGAGAGGGGGTCTGTACGGCTATGGGTATCTGGTCCCCCGTTTCGCCCCAGCTTGCGCTTATGGTCCTGGTCGTCCGCCAGCAGGCGCTGGTGACGGATATCGGGATGGGCTACCCGGTGGGAGTCCACCAGGACCCGTTGGGGGTCGCGCAGGGCGGCGTCGATGAAGGACTGCAGGCCGCCACGGGTCAGGGTGGCGGAGAAGAGCAGGGATTGCCGCTCCTCGTTGCAGGTCTGGATGATCTGCATCACGTCCGGAGCGAAGCCCATGTCGAGCATGCGGTCGGCCTCGTCCAGGACCAGGAACTCCAGGTCGCCCAGGTCCGTGGCGCCGCGCTCCAGGTGATCGAGGAGCCGCCCCGGGGTGGCGATAAGGATATCCGGGTTGCGGCGCAGGGTGTTGACCTGATGGCTGGCGGCCACTCCGCCGACGATGACCCCGGCGGTGAGGCGGGTGAAGCTCGCGACCTGGAGGAAGTGCTCCTGGATCTGATAGGCCAGTTCCCGGGTCGGCGCCAGGACCAGGGCGCGGATGCCCTTGCGCGGGGCGGGTGCCGCCAGGAAGTGGCGCAGCATGGGCAGGAGGAAGGCCAGAGTCTTACCCGAGCCGGAGGGGGATGACCTGGCGCTGCACCGGGGTCGGGTCACTGAAGCCCAGCTTGTCCAGGCCCCGCAGCAGGGCATCCGGAAGGTCGAAGACGGCAAAAGGGTGGCTCATGGGGCGGAAGGGATCCCTAGGGTGTGGCTGAGTCAAGTTGTGGGGAAGCGTTCATACCCCCCCGCTGCGGTGTGGCTTAGCGCGTAAAGGGGTAAGCGTTCACCCCCCGTTACCTTGGCTGGCGTGGGTGGCGAAAGCCACTGATGCTCTTGCCCCCTCCCCCCTGGTGGGGGAGGGTGGGGGAGAGGTGAGCTGAAAGGTTACGTGGTGGGATGGGCGGGCTGCCATCACAAATTCAACTTCGGCATTTCAGAATCGCTTTGCATGCAGCGCGGGATGCCGCGGCAAGGATCTTGTTGGCTTGACAACAGCAACCCTGCGGTTGGCTACCCCCGTCAGATACCACTCGATTCTCCTTGGCCAGACCAAAAAACGAGGTTTCTGGCATCAGATCCACGCCAACGTCGCCATCACCCAGCCTTGCCGCGCCAGGTGTAGACGGCGGTGACGGCGTAGTTCCAGACCGCACCGACCAGGATGCCGGCCAGGGCGGAGAGGATCCAGCCGGTATCGCCCTCAAAGAGATAGGTGGCGATGCCGACGTTGGCAACGGCGCCGATGCTGCACGCGATGACGAAGGAGAACCAGCCCCAGAGGAGCTGGCGGCCTCGCAGGCGCATGTCGCGGTAGGTGAGGACGTTGTTCAGGAAGAAATTGGTGGTCATGGCCACCAGGGTGGCGACGGTCTGGCTGATGAGGAAGGAGGTCCCCAGCAGGCGATTGAGCAGCCAGAGCACCGCCAGGTGCACCAGTACCCCGGAGCCGCCGATGAGGGAGAAGGCGATGAAACGCACCGGGATGCGCGGGCCGATGAGCTTCTGCAGCAGCATCAGCGCGTACTCCCAGAGCACGGCGTTGTCGAGCTTGCTCTCGCCGTGCTCGCGCTGGCGGAAGCCGTAGGGGATCTCGGCGAATTTCAGTGGCCGGGGAGAGGAGGCGAAGATATCGAGCAGGATCTTGTAGCCGACGCCGCTCAGATCGCGCACGCAGTCCGCCAGCACCGGGGCGCGCAGCAGGAAGAAGCCACTCATGGGGTCGGCGAGGTCGGCGTGGATCAGGCGCTGGGCCAGTCGGCCGGCGAAGCGGCTCATGGCCTGGCGGCGCTCGTTCCAGTCGCCGACGCTGCCGCCGCTGACGTAACGGCTGCCGACGACGATGTCCAGGTCCTCGGCCTTGAGCCGGGCCAGCATTTGCGGCAGCAGGGTTTCGTCGTGTTGCAGGTCGGCGTCGATGACCGCCAGGAAGGGGGCCGTGGTCGCCAGCATGCCCTCGATGCAGGCGGAGGAGAGGCCGCGCCGCCCGACCCGGCGCAGCAGGCGGATGCGGCCGTCCGCGCGGGACAATTCGCGCACCCGCTCCGGCGTGCCGTCGGCAGAGTCGTCGTCGACGAAGATAATCTCCCAGTCGATCCCCGCCAGACAGACCCCGATACGCCGGGCGATCTCCGCCACGTTGCCCGCCTCGTTGAAGGTGGGGATGATGATGGCGAGTTCGGTATTGGGGCGGAGTGGTCGGGTGGCCCGGGCGGGGCTGGGATCGGGCATGGAGACGGGTTCCTGTGGCGAGCGCCGGCGGCTCTCCGCGGGCCCGGGTATTGTAAGCTATGCCTCCCGGAGCGGACAGCCGGCCTCCCCCGCAATCTGTTTGGTAATGGGGTAGTACCCCTGGATTTTCTCCAACCCTCATGAAGTTTTTTGGCCGACCGCTTTCGGAGACCGACCCCGCCACCCGTTGGCTCTGGCTGGCCTTCGCCCTCATCAGCCTCTGGCGGCTGGTTGCGGCCTGGCTGCTGCCGGTGACCCAGGACGAGGCCTACTACATCGATTGGGCAAGCCGGCTGGATTGGGGCTACTTCGACCATCCCCCCGGGGTGGCCCTGCTGGCCATCGGCTCCTGGCTGGCCCCCGGCTCGGCCCTGGCGGGCCGGCTGGGCAATCTCCTCGCCGCCACCCTGACCCTGTGGGTGCTGATCCGCTTGTATCGCGCCTGTGGTCTGAGCCCACGACAGCAATTCCTGGCCCTGGTGGTGACCGCCGCGACCTTCGGCGGCCTG